>NZ_JBHUXV010000006.1:0-170338 GCF_042669125.1 Streptomyces sp. NPDC057253
ACCGTCCCCATCGGTACCCGGACCCTCTTGCGCACCTCAGTCCCGCACTCCAAGAATCGCCACATAAATCAACGAAATAGGTTAAAACGACCTCTGAGTGCCTGTTCCTGATCCGAACATGACAGGCAGGCTTTGTGATCTCTCGCAGTGAAGGTCGTTCGGCTAGATCTTCTGGAGAGCGAGAGCCGCTCCACCTGCCCCAGTACTGTGACTTCGCATGACCGACTCTGAGATCGAGATCACCACCGACCTGGTCCGCGAGCTGCTGCAGGAGCAGCATCCGGACCTTGCGGGGTTGGCCATCCGTGAAGTAGCGGGCGGCTGGGGCAACCAGATGTGGCGCCTTGGGGACGAGTTGGCCGTGCGCATGCCGCGCATGGAAGGTGCCACGGATCTCCTGCGCAAGGAGTGCCGGTGGCTGCCTGTCCTGGCCCCGCGTCTTCCGCTCCCGGTTCCGACGCCTGTACGGATCGGTCAACCGTCCGCGCGTTTTCCGAGGCCCTGGAGCGTTATGACGTGGGTCCCCGGCGAGCCACTGGACTACACCTCGATCAGTCGCGGCGACCATTCGGCCGACACTCTGGCGGGTTTCCTCAGGGCACTCCATGTGGAGGCGCCCACCGAGGCGCCCACCATGTCGGACCGGGGCGCCCACCCCAAGAAGTGCACGGACGGCTTCGAGGATTTCCTGCAAGGCGTTGCCCCCGGCGGCCTTGCCGCCGATGTCCGGGCCGTCCGGGCCGTCTGGGACGATGCTGTTGCGGCCCCCGAGTGGGAGGGTCCGCGGGTATGGCTGCACGGTGATCTCCATCCCGCGAATGTCGTCGTCTCGGACGGGACGCTCTCGGGCGTGATCGACTTCGATGCCATGTTCGCCGGCGATCCGGCGTGGGACCTCGCAGCCGCGTGGGTGCTGCTTCCCGCGGGCGCGGGCCGACGGTTCTTCGAGGTGTACGCGTATGCGGACGAGGCGACGGTCCGGCGCGCCCGCGGGCTGGCTGCCATGAAGAGCCTCTTCCTCATCCTCATGGGCCAGGCCGGAGATCGGGGCCTTCCGGGCGGCAAGCCGACCTGGGGACCCGCAGGTCGGGCAGCGCTCGATCGTGTTCTGGCAGCGTGATGAGGTTAAGCATCGTGTTCTGGCCCGCTGCCGTGGTGTGCAAGTCGGAGGTCAGGGAATCGGTGTTGCGGAGCCTGGCCAGCTGAACTGCCTCATGGGAAAGTGGTCGCCCGGTCGGGAACCCGGGCTGATCTGGGTGGAGTTGCCGACCGTGAACTTGAGAACGATCAGTCCCGGTTGGCCTCGCGGGAGGCGGGCTGTCCGCTCCGGCGGGAAGACCGGCGGGTGATGCGCCTGGTCATCAGCGTGATCGCGGCCCAGGTGATCAGAGATTCCGAGTGCTGGATGAGCCGTTCGTAGTCCCGGGCGTGACGGCGGGCGTGCATGATCCAGGCGGGCTCTGTCCGCAGTTCCGTGATGGCCTAGAGTCCGGCAGGGTCGGAAGCACTGGAGTCAGCTCGGCGTGCCGACTGCCGAATCGAGAAGGGCAGCGGTTCTTGACTGCCGCGAAGGACGTTGATCGCCTCGGCGACCGCTGCAAAGTACCCGCCTCTGGCCTCGCGGTACTGCGTGCTGCCCGTCCGTTCGCCTGCGGCAACGGTTTCACGGTAGCGGCGCAGGGCATCTAGAAGAGCTTCGCAACCAGCGACAATCTCTGGTGGCGACGAAAGGGCAAGCCGATAACGCCAGGTGTAGAGGTCCGCTTCTCGGAAGGCTTCGCGAGCGCGTTGGTTACCGTCCTCGGTTGGAGGCTGGTCTTGGTGCGCGACGTTCCAGACGATGTCTGCACTGCGAGCGACGGCTGCGATGAAGTCGGCGCGGAGCTGTTGCTGTGCAAGCTCTATGCGCTCCCGCTTGTCGCGTATCCACCTAGTTCGGTCGGCCAGCAATGTGGAACCTACGCCGATCGCAGCGCCAACGAGCGTGCTGACGAGCGGAACCACGTCCATGTTTCCCCCTGGAAGGTCCATTGCGCGCATGTGGGCAGAACCTGCCCACTACGGCCGCAATGTAGGTATCCCTCCAGTTGTAAGTCTGCACTCCCAGATGGTCAGGGCTGGGTGAGGATCCGGGTTCGGAGCAGTTCGAACGAGGCTCTGCCGTACATAGCCCGCTTGAGTGTCTTCACCCGGTTCACGTTTCCTTCGACGGCTCCAGAGCTCCACTGGAGGGTCAGGCCGGCGGTCACTGCGTCGAGGTCCTGGCGGAGGAAGCCGGCGAAGCCCTTCATGGGCTTCGGTGCGTCCTGCTCGGCCTGCCGGATCCACTCCAGCAGCAGGTGTCCGCGCTGGTGACGGACCATGTCGGCGAACGTCCGGGCGAGGTCGCAGGCCCGGGTGATGTCGGGGCAGGCGAGCCGGACTTGAAGGAGCCGCTCGTCCCGGCTCTGGGTGAGCGTCTCCCGGGGCCGCATGATCCACGAAGTGATTTTCCGAGGACTGGGGACGTCGGCCCGGACCGGTTCGGCGGTGCCCGCGCGGAGCGGCGAGGTGTTTGCGGACGACCTGGCGGCTGCCGCGATAGCCGCGAGCCTGGATCTCCAGGAAGAGCTGGGTGCCGCTGGCCTGGCCTTGGGCTTCGGTGAAGCGGGCGTTGAGGTATGCCTTGAACGGCTCCAGGACGCCGTTGGGGCGACGCTCGCGGGCGGAGGCCAGTAGCTCGTCGAGAGCGGTGTCGCGGAAGCGGCGCACGGTCTTGCGGTCGAGGCTGAGACGGCGGGCGATGGCGCTGATCGTAGGCCAGCCACGGCTCCATCGTCGTCCAGTGCTCCCAGGCGATGCCGACGACGCACCCGCCGGCGACGGCAAGGAGACCGCCCACTGCCACGGCAGTCCTGGCGGCAACCTGGACGCGGCCGTTCAGCAACGTCTCGTCGCGCCAGTACGCGGGCCACCTGTCGGAGGTGAGCAGGCCGGCCATGCCCGGTTCGACGAGGCCGTCGAGCGAGCCGTGCCGGAGCGTCGCGACGATGCGGAGGGTGCGGCCGGATGTGGGGTGTACGGTCCGGGCCATCGCCACGGCCAGTGCCAGCAGTCGGCGCGCCTCCTCGGGCTCGGTGGCGGCGATCTCCTCGAACTGATCGAGGAAGAGGATGTGGCCCTGCTCACCGCTGCGGGCGAGGAGTTCATCCATGAGCAGGGGGGCGGTTTCGGCCAGGTTCCCGTCCGTGGCGTCCGGTTCGACCTCCAGCGCCCGTGCCAGGGCTCGTACCGGGCGGGCACCGCGGATGGGTCGGAATGCGGTCACCGAGTAGCCCCGGGAGCGGAGTTCGGGCAGCACTCCGGCACGTACGAGGGAGGACTTGCCGCTGCCCGACGCGCCGACGACGGTGTACCGCAGCACCGCGTCGGTCACCCGGCGGACATCCGTCTCCCGACCGTAGAAGAACTCCGCGTCTTCCTCCCGGAACGGCTCCAGGCCTCGGTACGGACAGCGTCGCAGTTCGGGCTGCAGTTCGACCAGCGTGGCGGACGGTACGAGGTAGGCGGTGTCCTCGCGTTCGCCGCGGGGCGTTGCCACCACCATGCCGATGACGCCGCCGAGTTCTTCGTCCCATACGGGGCACCCGCTGAATCCTCGGGAGATGCGGCGCAGTCTGTCGTACTCCTCGGACAGCGCGATCCAGCCGGCACCGACACGGTCGCGCACGCGGCCCTGCGCCCACTGGCCGTGGTCGCTGCCGGCCGGGAAGCCCACTCTGAAGCGGTGCCCCCACATCTCGCTGCTGCTGACCAGGGGCACCGGGCGGACTGTCTGCGGGAGTTCCTCGGGCAGCCGCAGCAGGGCGATGTCCCCGCTGCCGTCCTCGCCGACCGGTTCCCAGGAGGAGACCCGGACCGGGTAGGCCCGCCGTACGTGCGACGCGTCCCGCAGCAGCGGGGAGTCGAGAGTGACCGTGCCGTCGGGGAGGTCTCCGGACCGCTCCGCCTGCTCCGTGCCAAGCGCCTGCGCGACGACGTGCGCGCAGGTGCACACGGTGTCCGGCGCGATGAGGAATCCGGCTCCGGCCACGGTGCCGTCCGGCGCCAGCACTCTCGCAACCGCCGGCGCGAGACGGTCGACGGGGCTGCTCATGGCGGGTCGGCCGGGCTCGCGGAGGCGGAGTTGTCCCAGGTCGCGGTCACCGTGAAGCTGGCCTCGGTCGCCGCCCTGGCCACCACGACCCCCGCCCCAGCCACGACCGTGATGCCGAACTGCACGGTCATGGTCTGCGGTACGGCGGCCAGTCCCCGTACCGTGTCGACGACCGATTGCAGAGCGGGGCGTACTCCGGCGAGCGCTTCGTCCAGGGACTGGGCCCCCTGGCGCAGACCATCGGTCAGTCGTCCCACCCGGTCAACGCCCGGCGGAGCCTCCCCCTGCACCTCGACCAGGAGCACGCTGCCGTCCGCTAGAGCCAATTCCCCCATGTGCGACATGGTTTCCCCCGACCAGCCGTCATCCACCGCACTGTAGCTATTGCAGCCAGTGACATCCATGAGCACAAGACGGGGAGGACAGGAGGGTGTGATGAACTTTTGTCGCCTGCGTGAGCGGGCGGCCTACGATCCGTCACCGTGTCGACGCGCCGGGAATCGTGGGCAGGGTGTGGGATTGTCCGAACTGGAGCAGATCATGGCTCGCCGTAACGAACTGGACGCGCCCGCCGAGGAGTTGGCCCAGCGGTTTCAGGAGGTCGAGGCCGAGCGGGAGGAGTGGGGGAGCGCTGAGCGGGTCCTGCTCCGCCTGGCCGAACGGACCGGGCCGATACGGAGGCCGCTGGGGCGGGTGTCCGGCCGCCGTATTCCATGGGTTCTGTGGCTGTCGGGGTTCTTCACCGCATCAAGTACAAGGGGGGGTACGACCCGTTCGGTGCCGTACCGCCCTTCCGTGATGGGTCAGACAGCGGGTTCGGCGGTCGGCACGGCCGCGGTTGCCTCCACCTGTGTCGCGGCGGTCCGGCCGGGCAGGGCCGGGTGATCTGGGCCGATCCGCCGAAGGCGCGCCCAGGTCACGCACCCCTGGTCGCCGGGATGGCGGCTGCGGCAATAAACGAGCCAGCTGTTGCGTCACCTTGTTAGGGGATCCAGTCCGCGTCGACTGTTGTGCGGCTCCAGCGGCCGAAGCTGTGAACTTCCTGTGTTTCCATCGGTCATCTTTGCATTCCTTTGTCTTTTCTTTCTCTTTCTGGGGAGCACTTACAAGCCACCGTCGCTCTTGCGTCGACGCTGGGATGTAGGTGCTGAGAACGTGCTGGATGTGATCCGCATGTCGACGCAGGTAGGGGCGGGCGGGGGAGTGGGAGCTGGTCGTGGCTCTGTGGTGGTTGGCCGTCAAGGCTGTGTGTGCATTTTGCTAGTGCTGATCAGGTGCATGAGTGAACGAGTGATGCGTCCCAGGGGTTTGATTTGCCGCGTATAGATCTTTCATAGAACTTTCTCCGCAGAGAAGAGAGTCTCTGCTGCTGCTCAGCTGGCGGGGCAGTGTGCAGCGCGTGCCTTGTTTGGTGTGGATTGTTTGCTGAAGTGACTCCTTGACTGGCCGGAGTGACTCCTAGTCCGTGCGCCCTTGCCGGACGACGCGCGTCGGCTCCAGGGGTGTCGCTCGAGTGTCGTGTGCCTGATCTGTAGGGCCGTTGTTCTGGACTCCTTCCGTCCTGTTTAGTCATTTGTGTGTGGCTGGATCTTGCTCAACTTGCTTGTGTTAGCCATTGACCGGTTGCGAGAGGGACGGTTCTGATGAGGCGGCCATAAGGGCGGAGTAAGAACTCCGTGAACGGTTGGGGTGGGGATGGCGTTTCTTTGGCGTGCGCGCTCGGCGGTTGGCGCGCGTAGACGGGTCGCTGCACTTGTGGCGGCGGTCGCTGTGACGGCTGCCTTGCCGACTCTGGTCCTCCCGCCGGCGGGAGCCCACGCGGACGACACGACGACGACCAGCCAGGCGACGCCCGAGGCTCGCGCGGATGCGGAGAAGGCGGCGGAGACTGGTGAGCAGGTTGAGGTCGTGGGTGAGCGCACCCCGTACACCACCACGTTGGCCAATCCGGACGGTGTGACGTTCACGCTCAAGGACTCTGCCGTTCCGGTGCGGGTGAAACAGGCCGACGGTTCCTGGGCGCAGCCGGACGCGACCTTGGAGGAGCGGTCGGACGGTTCCGTCGGGCCGAAGGCGGCGGTTGCCAAGATGTCCTTCTCGGGCGGCGGCTCCGGCGCAGACCTGGTGAAGCTGTCGCTCAACGGGCGATCGCTGACCGTGGGGTGGCCAGGCACTTTGCCGAAGCCGACCCTGGACGGTGACTCCGCGGTGTACGCGGACGTCCTGCCCGGCGTGGACCTGCGGATGACCGCCACCACCGAGGGCTACCGCGAGGTGCTCGTCGTCAACTCGGCCTCGGCCGGGGCGAACCCGGACCTGAAGAAATTGTCTTTCCCGGTGAAGGCCAAGGGGCTGACTCTCCAGGATGGCGGCGACGGTGGCGTGTCCGCGGTCGACGACGACGGCAACGCCATCTTCCGTTCTCCCGCCGCCCAGCAGTGGGACTCGGCAGGCGACGCCACCGTGACCGCCTCCGCCACGCCCGAGGACTCATCGGGTTCGGCGTCCCAGGCCTCGTTCATGACGACGGCGCAGGACACCGCCACGGCGGAGACCGCGGGTGACGACGGTGAGGTGACGCCGGATCCGGCCGAGGGGCCCAGCGACGGGGACTCCTCCACACGTCTGCCAGTCACCGCGGAGCAGACCGCGATCACGGTGACACCGGACGCGTCGATGCTAACTGACGACTCCGCGGTGTTCCCCCAGTACATCGACCCGGATGTCGGCATGACGGCCTCTGAGCGGACCTTGCTGTCCTCGGACGGGGACACGTTCTACAACTTCTCCGGGGGCGACAGCGGAAAAGGCGTCGGCTACTGCGGCACCTACGTCACCGGGGGTGTCTCGTACTACTGCGGCTCCGGCTACAAGAACCGCATGTACTTCGAGTTCTCACCGGCGAAGCTGGCAGGCAAGCACGTCCTGGACGCCACCTTCGCCATCACGGAGAAATGGTCGATGTCCTGCACGGCGTCGTGGGTGGACCTGGTGCGCACGGGAAACATCTCGTCCTCGACGAACTGGCCGGGCCCGACGGCGAACTGGGACTTGATGGTGGACCGGGACGTGTCCGCGGGGCGCGGGTCGGCCTGCGATCCCAGTCAGCCCGCCGCCCCGATCGAGTTCAACGACAACCCCGCCGAGACCAACGAGAACCTGACCTCGACCGTGACGAAGTTCGCCGCCGGCGACTTCTCCCGGCTGACGCTGATGCTCAAGGCACACGACGAGAGCGATCCGAACAGCTGGAAGCGGTTCGACGACGACGCCGAACTCGATGTCAAGTACGTCGGCATTCCCGCCAAGCCCACGAAGATCGGCCTGGTCGTCGGGACGAGTGTTGTCTGCGAGACCGACCAGTCGGATCCGCTGGTGGTGTCCAGCCCGACGCCCTCACTCGCCGCGACACCGCAGACCGCGGCCGGCGGTGAGTCCGGGGCTTCGCTGCGGATCGCCTACGACGTCGACAAGTACAGCTCCAGCACTTGGTCGGACGCCTACGAGGCGGAGCGGCCGACCAGCGGCTATGTCGGAGACAACGTGTCGCCCGGCACCGTGCCGACGTCCACGCTGACCGAGGGCACGCTGTACCGCTACCGGGCCTGGACGCGCTCGTACTACAACAGCGGGGCCGACTGGCTGTCCGGGCCGTCGAACGCGTCGACGACGGGCTGGTGCTATTTCAAGGTCGACCCGACCCGTCCCAAGGCCCCGGGGATCGCCCTGTCGAGCCCGTACTCGGTGTGCAACAGCCCCTGCACGGCGGCGGGCGGACCGGGCACCGATGTGACGTTCACGTTCAGCGCCGCCTCCGGAGATGCGGCCACCGTCACCGGCTACCAGTACAAGATGTCGTCCTCGGCCGCCTGGTCGTCGGTGATCCCGGCCTCGAAGCCGACCACCGTGTTCACGCCACCGGCCTCGGGCACCTTCACCGTCTTCGTACGGGCCGAGGACTCGTTGGGCTGGGGTGCCACGAATTCGGTGGACTTCCTGGTCGCGGAGGGCAGCGGCCCGATCGGCCAGTGGCACTTCGACGAGGCGAGCGGTGTCGCGCTCGACACGTCCACGACGGTGGCGGCGGAGCAGGACGACGCGACCCTCTCCGCGACCGGCGCCTCGCGTGATGGCCGTGGCCGTCGCGGTGTGCTGACACGGGACGCGACAGGAGCAGAGCTGGCGACGCCGGTGACGGACACCGGTCTGACCCTCGACGGTTCCGCTGGTTACGCGGCCACCTCGGGCGCGGTGGTGGAGGCCAGGTCGTCGTACACGGTCGAGGCCTGGGCCCGGATGGCTGCCGCCCCGACCCACAACTACGTGGTGCTCTCCCAGACCGGCACCGGAAGCACACAGCCCGGTTTCGCGATCTACTACTCCACCGCCTACAGCAAGTGGATCTTCAACTGGCACTGGGTCGACTCCTCCGGCACCTGGCACTACGTGCGTTCGTTCGCGGACGCCACCTCGCCACCGGTGAAGGTGTGGACGCACCTGGCCGGGGTGTACGACGCGAAGGCAGGAACGATCCAGCTGTACGTCAACGGCAAAGCCCAGGGCAGCCCGCAGGCCGTGCCGAGCGGAGAACCCGAAGCGGACACCGGCCCGCTAGAGTTCGGTCGCGGAAACGCCGCCACGGCAGGCGCCTTCACGGACTACTTCGACGGTCAGATCGACGAGGCCACCGTCTGGCAGCGCGCCCTGTCGCCGGATGAACTGTCCACCGAGGCACAGCTGAAGACCAACGACAGCTTCGCGGCCGCGGAGCTGGTGGCCGACTGGGATCCGTCCACGGCGAACGGCACCACGGTGACCGACACCACCTCCGGCTACGGCTCGGCCTTGACCCTGTCCGGCGGCGCGACGCTGGACGGAACCGGGATCGTCCTGGACGGCACCGACGACGCGGCGACCGCACCGGGGCCGCTGGTGGACGACACCGGTTCCTTCACCGCGACCACCGCGGTACAGCTGGACAGCGCCACGCTCGCGGCGAAGCCGGTGGGCTATGTGGGACAGGTGCTCGGACAACGCAGCTCAGACGGATCCGGCTGGGGCCTGTGGTACCAGCTGACGGGAACCGACACCGACCCCGAGACCGACGCGACCATCCCGGTCGGCTTCTGGCACTTCGGCCGACTGAACGCCAACGGCAGCTTCACCGGAGTGGTCTCCGACACCGTGGCCGACCTGGGCAGCGCGGTGCGCCTGACTGGCGTGTTCGACGCCCAGGCCGGGACGGTCAGCCTCTACGTGGGCGAGGCGCAGAACGGCGACGCGACCGCCTACACGGCGACGGCGGGGACCGGCGACTTCGCCGTCGGCAAGGCGTATGTGAGCGCGGCATGGGGTCACTATCTGCCCGCCACGGTCAGCGACATCCGAGTCTGGGCCGGCGCCATGGCCGGACAGGAGCAGATCGCCGAAACGGTCGGGGACTGACCTCCCGGACATCCTGGCGGGGCGGCCCCATGCTGCCGCCCCGCTCCGCACCGCGCCATCTTCAGTCCCGAATTCCCTTTATTGATGCCTTTCTTCCATGTGTGAGGGGTTTGTTGTCGTGAGTGCCGGTATACGGGCCCGATGGCTGCGGGCGACATTCCATCCCGCCTTCCTGCTTCCCGCGAGAAGTCCTCACCACAGAGGTGCGGGACGCCGCAGACACAGAGCGGTCACCGTCGGTGTGTCGCTCGCACTGGCCCTGGCAGGTCTGAGCCCCGCGGCCGCCGAGGCCGCATCCGGAACCAAACAACTCGTGCCCAGCGTACCGGCGCAGCGCTCCGACACGGTCAAGACGGTCACCAGCCTGGGCGCACAGAAGGCCCGCAAACAGGTGGCGGCGCAGAAGGCCGCCAACAAGAAGCAGATCAACGCCGCGCTCGCGGAACAGAAGGCCACCTGGCCCCACGCAGCCACCGACACCGCCGAGCTGCCCCCATCCGGCACCGCCGGACTGTCTGCCGGAGGACTGCCCATCACCGTCCGGCGCGACAAGGGCACCAGGGCGGCCGCAGGGTCGGTCACTGTCACAGTGCTCAGCCGCAAGGCGGCGGCAGCCGCGGGCATCAAGGGCGTACTGCTGACCGCGAGCGCCGAGAGCAGCGGCAGAGCCCAGGTCGACGTCGACTACAGTGCCTTCGCCTCGGCGTACGGCGGCGACTGGGCGGGCCGTCTGCACCTGGTGCGACTGCCGAACTGCGCGCTGACCAGTCCGGCGAAGGCCGCCTGCCGTGCCCAGACCTCCCTGGACTCGCGCAACGACGTCACCGGCCAGAACGTGTCGGCCACGGTGCCGCTGGAGCAGACCTCCCTGCCACGGGCCGATGAACGCGCATCCCGTTCGGACTTCCGTTCGTCCGCGCTGACGCAGGAAACGGCCTCCTCCGCGACCGTGCTCGCGCTGACGGCCACTTCGGGAGAGTCCGCGTCGGGATCGGGCAACTACTCCGCCACGCCACTGTCCCCGTCGTCGAGTTGGCAGGCGGGCGGCTCCTCCGGGGCGTTCACCTGGAACTATCCGCTATCCACACCCCCCGCGGCGGCAGGCCCCTCGCCGACCCTCTCCCTGGACTACGACTCGGGAAGCACGGATGGCAAGACGGCATCCACCAACAACCAGTCCACCCAGGTCGGCGAGGGCTTCGACCTGACCGCCGCGTCGTACGTCGAGCGCTCGTACGCGTCCTGCGACGACGACGGTCAGACCGACAAGCACGACCTGTGCTGGAAGTACGACAACGCCTCGCTCGTGCTCAACGGAAAGTCCACCGAACTGGTCAAGGACGACACCACCGGAGCCTGGCACCTCAAGGACGACGACGCGTCCACCGTCACCCACTCCACAGGAGGCGACAACGGCGACAACGACGGCGAGTACTGGACCGTCACCACCGCAGACGGCACCAAGTACGTCTTCGGCCTCGATAAACTGCCCGGCGCCGACACCCAGCGCACCAATTCCGTCTGGACCGTCCCGGTCTTCGGCGACGACTCCGGCGAACCCGGCTACGACCAGGGCTCCAGCTTCGCCGACCGTTCCCTCACCCAGGCGTGGCGATGGAACCTCGACTACGTCGTCGACCTGCACGGCAACGCCATGTCGTACTGGTACACGGCCGAAGCGAACTACTACCCCAAGAACGGCGCCTCGACCGCCAACGCCGCCTACACGCGCGGCGGCTACCTCACCAAGATCCTCTACGGGCAGCGGGCCAGCACCCTGTTCACCGGCACCGCCTCGGACGAGGTGACGTTCTCCTACGACGAGCGGTGCACCGCCTCGGACTGCTCCTCGCTGACCAGCTCCACCTCTGACAACTGGCCGGACGTGCCGTACGACTCCATATGCGCCAGCGCGGCCGACGACTGCGACACCTCCAGCCCCACCTTCTTCACCCGCAAGCGCCTCACCGGCATCAACACCCTCGCGTACTCGGCCGCCGGCTCCGCCTACACCGCGGTCGACTCCTGGACGCTGACCCAGAAGTTCCTGGACGGCCAGGACATCGACAACACCTCCGACCAGACCCTGGCACTCTCCTCGATCCGGCACACCGGCAAGAACGGCAGCGACATCGCCCTGCCGCCGGTCACCTTCACCTACCAACTGCGGCCGAACCGGGTGGACTCCACCTCCGACGACATCCTGCCGCTGAGCATGCCGCGCATCGCCTCCATCACGTCCGAGACCGGCGCCATCACCACCGTGACTCTGTCCGACCCGGAGTGCGTACGCGGCTCGAACATGCCAGCGTCCGAGGACAAGGACACCCTGAGCTGCTATCCGCAGTACTGGCACATCAACGGCGCCACCGAAGCCTCCCTCGACTGGTTCAACAAGTACCGCGTCACCGCCGTTCTCAGCTCCGACCCGACCGGCCTGGGCCAGGGAGTCCAGACCTCCTACAGCTACGCCGACCCGGCCTGGCACTACAACTACGACCCCCTCGTCCCCTCGGATGAGCGAACCTGGTCGCAGTGGCGTGGCTACGGCAAGGTCACCACGACCACCGGCGCAGCCGACACCACCCAGTCCAAGACCGTCAGCATCTACATGCAGGGCATGGACGGCGACAGACAGTCCGACGGCAGCACCGCCTCCGCCACCCGGACCGGTCTGAACGTCTCAGGCCTGGACGTCCCCGACCTCGCCGACAGCGACCAGGACGCAGGCTTCCTGCGCGAACAGGTCACCTACGACGGCGACACTCCGGTCACGGTGACGGTCGATACTCCCTGGTCCCAGCAGACGGCCAGTCAGCAGAAGTCGTATGCCGCCATCAAGGCGTACTACCTCCGCACCGGCCAGACCTCCACCTCCACATATCTCACGAACTCCGCGACCTGGCGCACCCGCACCACCAGCACTAGCTACGACGACTACGGCATGGTCACCCAGGTCAACGACACCGGCCAGACCGGCGTCAGCGGGGACAACACCTGCACCCGCACCTGGTACGCCCGCAACACCGCCATCGGCCTGACCGGCCTCGTATCCCGCACGCGGGTCGTGGGCCAGGACTGCTCCGTGGCCGAAAGCAGCCTGGCGCTGCCGACCTCCTCGGCCTCCCGCGGTGACGTGCTGTCCGACACGGCCACGGTGTACGACAACACCTCCGCCACCGCCTGGTCCGCCACCCAGACCCCGACCTTGGGCGAGGCCACCTGGACCGGGCGGGCCTCCGCCTACCCCGCGTCGACCACCAACGGCGAGCGCTATCCGACGACTTGGCAGACGGTCGCCACCACCACCTACGACGACAGCGGCAGCACCACCGGCCTCGGCCGGCCGCTGACCGTCACCGACGCGGCAGGCAACACCACGACGACCACGTACACCCCCACCGACGCCGGCCCGCTGACGAAGACCAAGGTCACCAACGCCAAGTCCCAGAACACCTACGTCTACACGGACTACGGATCGGGGCTGCCCACCAAGGTCTACGACGTCAACAACAAGATCACCGAGACGACATACGACGCGCTCGGCCGACAGACCGCGACCTGGCTACCCAACCGCTCTCACTCAGCGGGCCAGACCCCGAACTACACCTACGCCTACAGCGTCACCAGCGATGCCCCGTCCTGGGCGTCGACCGCCGCGATCAAAGCCGACGGGACCACCTACAACACCACCTACACGATCTACGACTCCCTGCTGCGAACCCTCCAGACCCAAACCCCCACCCCCGACGGCGGCCGCCTGCTCACCGACACCCGCTACGACAGCCGGGGCCTGGCCTACGAGACCTTCGCGGACGTCTTCGACTCCGCGAAGGTGCCCGACGGCACCTACACGCGGGCCGAGTACGGGGGCGCGCCCAAGCAGACCGAGACCGTCTACGACGGCGCGGGCCGGGCCACCAGCAACAGCCTGTACGTGTACGGCGTCAAGAAGTGGACCACCGCGACCAGCTACACCGGCGACTCCATCGCGACGAGCGCACCGAACGGCGGCTCGGCGACCCGAGCCATCACCGACGTCTTCGGCCGCACGGTTGAGAAGCGCTCCTACTCGGGCGCCGATCCGGCCGACACGTCCTACGGCGCCGGGGCCGGAGCCGCCTACACGTCCACCAAGTACACCTACACCCTGGACGGCAGTCCCTCCACCGTCACCGGGCCGGACGGCGCCCAGTGGTCCTACGGATACGACCTGTTCGGCCGGCAGACCTCATCAACCGACCCCGACCTGGGCACCACGACCACCACCTACACGAACCTCGACCAGACGGCCACCACCACCGACGCTCGCGGCACCGAACTGCTCTACGGATACGACGTGTTGGGCCGCAAGACCGACCAGTGGCAGACCGCGATGACGAACGCGGACAAACTCGCCCACTGGGACTACGACACCCTTGCCAAGGGCCAGCTCGACGACTCGATCAGCTACGTCGGCGGCACCGCGGGCAGTGCCTACACCCGCAAGGTCACCGGCTACGACAGCCTCTACCACGCCACCGGAACCCAGCTGATCCTGCCGTCCGGCGACCCTCTGGTCACCTCCGGCGCGGTCACGGCGACCCTCGCCTTCAGCGCGTACTACAACATCGACGGCACCCGGCAGTACTACAGCGAACCCGCCGCCGGTGGCCTGAGCGGAGAGACCGTCGACTACGAGTACGACGGTCTGGGGCTCCCGACCGACGTCGGCGGAGCCACCGGCTACCTCCTCGCCGCCGACTACAACGCCCTCGGCCAGACCAACCAGTACACGCTGGGCACCTCCACGGCCTCTACAGCAAAAAAGGCGTACATCACCAACACCTACGAGGAAGGCACCGACCGCCTCACCCGCAGCCTCACCACCGACGCCACCCGCAGCGTCCAGGACCTGAACTACACGTACGACGACGCCGGCGACGTCACCTCCCTCTTCGACAACGCCAACCTCTCCGGCACCGGTGCCACCGACTACCAGTGCTTCAGCTACGACGGCTACCAGCGCCTCACCGAGGCATGGACCCCGTCCAGCGCCTCCTGCGCCACCAGCAGTCGCACCACCGCCAACCTCGGCGGAGCCTCCCCGTACTGGACCTCGTACACCTACACCAGCAGCGGCCTGCGCACGACAGAGACCGCGCACACGACCAGTGGAAACTCCACCCACACCTACTGCTACAGCGCCACCAAGCCCCATCGTCTGACCGCGACCACGACCACGTCGTCCTGCGACGGCGTGAGCGCCACCTACGGCTACGACCAGATCGGCGACACGACCACCCGTCCCAACGGCACCGACACCCAGTCGCTGACCTGGAACGCCACCGGAAAACTCGACACGGTCACCGAGAAGTCGAGCAGCGGCACCACCAAGAGCACCACCAGCCACGTCTACGACGCCGACGGCAACCTCCTCATCCGCCGCAACACCGCCGGCGAGACCGTCCTGTACCTCGGCACCACAGAGGTTCACCTCGACACATCCACCTCGACCGCCAAGCACTGGGCGCAGCGCTACTACAGCGCCGGCGACACGACGATCGCTCTGCGCACGAACAAGGGCGGAACCGAGAGCCTCTCGTACCTCTCCGGAGACCAGCACGGCACGTCCACCGTCAGCCTCGACGCCACCACCCAAGCCGTCACCAAGCGCTACCTGACACCGTTCGGTACCGCACGCTCCGGCGGCACCGGGACGTGGTCGGACGACAAGAGCTTCCTGGGCAAGAGCACGGACCCCACCAGCGGGCTCAGCTATATCGGCGCACGCGCCTACGATTCCGCGCTCGGCCGCTTCCTCAGCGTCGACCCCGTCCTCGATGCCAGCGACGCGCAATCCCTCAACGGCTACTCCTACGCCGACAACAACCCCGAAACGCTCGCTGATCCCACGGGCCTGGAAATCGGGTCCCGGCCGAACTCGTGCCAGTACGACCTGAGCAACTGCCCCAAGAAGGTACAGAAAGAGGTCGGTTACGACCCGAAGACCGGGACCGCGGACCCGAGCCGGGGAACGGCCACCACCAGCAGCAGAGGAACCGTCGAGAAGCTCAACCATCCGAAGCTGCCCACCGCGCACCTGTCCACGACCGGGGCTGCCGCGATAGGTGCCGGTCTGTACCGGGAGGCCATGAAGGCGGTCGCAACCTACCTCGGAAAGAACTCGTGGGCCTACAGCAGGTTCACCCTCGTGCTCTCACGCGTCTACGTGAACACCGTGGACGGGGTCGTGCCGCGCATCATCGGATTCGTGAGCAAGGGCGGAATCGACGACAAACTCCTCGACATCCTCACGGAGATGGAAGTCACCGTGTACAAGGCGGCACCCGACTCGGGCAAGGGGCATGCCGAGGACTCCGCGCGTGACTTCAAGAAGGACGCCGCCAGACAGGTGGAGGACCTGGGCGGTGAGATCACGGAGGTGGACAACGCCTACGTGACGAACCGGGTCTGCTCGGAGCACTGCGGGAGGAGCCTCACCGAGTACCTCGGGAAACCCGGAGTAGAGGTCACGGAGGGAAGCCATGGATTCCTGGAAGGAAGGGTCGTCGACGAGGGAACCCTAGAGGAATTCAGGGACGCCTACGGGGCAGGACGGGCCATAGACGTCATGACACGGGCGATGGAGGCCGGGTTCCTGTCCGAGGGGGCTGGAATGGAGGACGAAGAGAAGTGACCACCAAAGGCCAGCTTGACGGAGACAAGGGAAGGTCAGACCATGAGCGCCATGACCGACGATGAGATCATCGCCGCCGTAGGTGCGGACCTCGCAGCAAAGGAACCGACGCCCCCGGCAACACCGGACGCGGTAGCCGAAGCGGAACAAGTGATCGGATATCCGCTTCCCCCGCTGCTGCGGCGCCTTTACCTTGAGGTGGCGAATGGTGGATTCGGTCCCCGTGGAGGCGTCCTAGGAGTTCCCGGCGGTAAATGGCGCGGAGACTGGGCGGACATTGTGGACGCCTACCAGGCGTTCTCCGAAGCCCCCGACAGTCCGGTTCCGGCTGGATTGGTCTGGCTGTTCGATTGGGGCGATGCCATCTGGTCCCTCGTGGACTGCCGTGATCCCGCAGGGCCGATGTGGGGATGGGACCCCAACGACGGCCTTGACCGTGCGCTTTTTCCCCAGGGAAAGAATCTCGCGGAATGGCTTGCTGGGTCGCTCGCCGGAACGGAAACTATTCCGACCAGGTAGAACAGCTATGGGCTGTGTCCAGGACGAGTTCGGCGCGGGTCTGGAAGCCGGTCTCCCAGACCCGCCCCCCGAACGTTGACCGCCCTCGCGTCGCAACCGTCATTGCGGCTCTCCGCGTACCCGACATGCTCTGCTCCTCCTCGCACAGCGCCGTCCCTGTGCAGCAACTAGGACGGCTCATGCGCGACAGTTCCCAGCTCAAGGATGCCCGCAAGCCGCGACAGCGGCCCTGGACCGGAACGACCAGCGCATGATGACGCCCCGTCGCTCCAAAGCCCTAATTCCACGGCGCACCCTACGGAGCACCGAGACGATGGTCAGGGGCCCCGGTGACCTGTGCGATGTGACCGCTGCGAGGCCGTCGATCAACACACCGACGGCGCTGGGGGACCGTCGGCCTGATCCGGGCGAGCTGACTTGGCGGAGCCGCCCTCAGGGGAGGGCATCGCTCGCAGGCGCCGAGGCCGCTTGTATGGACGGCGCCCGCGGACCGCTATCACGTCGTCTGGTACGTCCACTCGGCCGTGCGGAGCACTGGGAAGGGTCAGAGGTTTATCAGTGAGGATTCCGCGGCGTACCGTTTCCTCGACGGTGAGTCCCTGCCGCTGTGCCAGGGTGTGGAAGGCTTCGCGTTCTCGCTGCCAGTTCAGGGCACGCTCGGCGGCCGTCTGGCGGACGTACTCATCCGGGGTCAGGCCTAACAAGGACGCGTGGGCGACGATGGCGTCTTGCTCGGCGGGTGTGAACTCCACAAAGAACTCCTGAGGTTGACCGACCGGCTCGGCTGGCATCTGTTCTGCACTGCCAGTACCCCGCCCAGACCGTCACGCTATCGCAGCGTTTGCCCGTCCGTATTGCCTGGTTCAGGCCTGGCAGTGGTGCGATATCGGATGTTGATGTGGCGGCTGCTTTGCCACAGTGGGGGAGTGGCTGATGATTTCCGGTTTCTGGCGTTGCGGGCGTTCGCGCGGCCGCCGCGCCTGTTGGTGGTGGTGCCCTCTGCCGAGGCGGAGTGGGTGCGGTGGGCGGCGGCAGGGCTGGGCGCGCTGAGCCGGGTCCGGGGAGGCTGTGCCGGAGCGGTCGTTCCTGCTTCAGTAATTGATCATCCTGCGCTGGCGGACGTGATGCGGCGGATGCAGCCTGACCACGTATTGGCGTACGTGCCTTCCGGCGCCACGGTCGAAGGGATCTACCCGGGGGCCATAAGCCGGGCCTTGGGCGGCCTCGAGGGCGAGACGAGACGTCAAGCCGAGAGTCTCGCCCGCTCGGAGGCATGGAGCCTCGGGGGGTTGCCGGATCTTGAACCGGCGATTACGGCGCTGCGGGAGCGGCTGAGCGTGAATGCCGCCCGCCTACTCCCGCTCGCGGCCAACCGTGACGCCACCCGCCTCATGGCCCTCCTGGCCGCCAAGACTCCCCGCCGGGCCGCACACCGGCTTGCGGCACGGCTGCACTACTCGGACACCGACCACACGGTGCTGCTCAACGTGGTCTTCCCCCCAGCCACGCATGCCGCCCTCGAGGCTCAGGCTCACCACGCCGCCCAAACCCCCGAGCGCTTCCTGGAACTGGCCGTCCGCCGCGCCCTGGCCGAGCGTGCCGACCAGGAGACCGACCGCCTCGACCGGGCCGTACGCCAACTTCTCGCCCATACCCTCCCCGCCTACCTCCTGTCCGCCGTCGGTCAGGCACTCACCCGACTCCCCGAAAGCCTCACCCCATGAAATCCACCGACGAACAGACCGCCGCCGCCGACGCCTTCCACACCGGCGGCCACCTCGCCCTGCAGGCCGGCGCCGGCACCGGCAAGACCACCGCCCTGGCCCTGCTTGCCCACAGCACCAACCGCCGCGGCCGTTACCTCGCCTACAACCGGGCCATCGCCCAGGACGCACGCGCACGCTTCCCCGCCACCGTCCAGTGCAAGACGGCCCACGCCCTCGCCTACGCCGTCGTCGGCCACCGCTACACCCGCCGCCTGAACGCACCCCGCCGCCCGGCTTGGCAGACCGGACAAGCCCTCGGCCTGACCAAAGCCGTCCGCATCGGCGATCGCGAGATCTCCCAACGAGCCCTGTCCAACGCCGCCCTGCGCACCGTCACCCGCTTCTGCCACACCGCCGACGAGATCATCACCCGCCACCACGTGCCCCGCCTGCGCGGCCTGGACGACCCCGGCCTCCACCGCGAACTCGCCACCCACATCCTGCCCTTCGCCCGCAAAGCCTGGGCCGACCTGCAGCACCCCGACGACGGCGCCGTCCGCTTCGACCACGACCACTACCTCAAGATCTGGGCCCTTGCACGGCCGCGTATCCAGGCCGACTTCCTGCTGCTGGACGAGGCCCAGGACACCAACCCCGTCGTCGAACAGATCTTCCTCGCCCAACGCGAGCACGCCCAGCTGGTCATGGTCGGCGACTCCGCCCAGGCCATCTACCACTGGCGCGGCGCCAAAGACATCATGACCGGCTTTGCTGGCACTCACCTGGCCCTGTCCCAGTCCTTCCGCTTCGGCCCCGACCTCGCCGCCGAGGCCAACCGCTGGCTGCACCTGGCCGACGCCCCGATCCGTCTCACCGGCACCCCCGCCGTCCCCACCGAACTCGGCCCCGTCACCCAGCCGGACGCCGTGCTGTGCCGCACCAACGTCGGTGCCATGGCCCAGGTCATGACCCTCATGGCGGCCGGCTACCGGGTCGCCTTGGCCGGGGGAGGGGACAGCCTGCAGGCTCTGGCACTCGCCGCCCGCGACCTGAAGGAAGGCCGCCGCACCCACCACCCCGAACTCATCCTCTTCCCCTGCTGGAGCGACCTGCAGGACTACGCGGCCCACGACCCGGCCGGACGCGACCTGCAGCCCCTGGTCAACCTCGTCGACACCCACGGCACCGACGTCATCCTCACCGCCGTCGCCCGCCTCGCCCCCGAACCGCACGCCCAGGTCACCGTCTCCACCGCCCACAAAGCCAAAGGACGCGAATGGCCCCGCGTCCTCATCGCCGACGACTTTGCCCTCCCCAAGGACAACGCGACCGATGGACAAAAAGGCACCACGACGCCACCCGACCCCATCGACGACGCCGAAGCCCGTCTGGCCTACGTAGCGGTCACCCGCACGCGCCACCGCCTCGACCTGGGCGGCCTGTCCTGGATCCACGACTACCCCGACGGCACTCCGCCCGCTGCGACGTCTTCCTCCCGGGACTCAACAAGACTCGGCTGATCGCACGCATCGATGAGAAGTTCGAACGCCATACCTTGCCGCAACCCAAACACCATCAAGTGGGCGATGTTCGGCCGGTGGTGGACCAGAGTGCGAGAACGCTGAAGGACCCGGGCGGGTGCCCCTGCAATCGAACACCGCCCCCCTCCGCGACCGCTGACCAGGATCTGAGCCCGGGACCCCGTGAACGGAGCCAGGCCAGGGAACACGTCAAGCGTGCTCCGGAGTCCGCGTGATGGCGTTCGAGCCGGTGTCCGTTGCGGTGAGTGCGGCGCGGCGGCGGGTGAGGGGAAGCCGGATGGCTCGGCAGATCAGGGGCCAGGCTCCCTGCGGGGCGAACCGCACGATCGCGATCAGCAGGACTCCTTCGATGACCATGGACAGTGTCTGCTGGTTTTGGAGCGCACGGGTCAGTCCGTAGTAGACGATGCCCACACCGGCGACGGGACCGAGCACGGTGCCGGCGCCGCCGACCACGGACATGAGGACGGCGTTCAGGCTCCAGTTGACGCTCGCCACGCCGTCCGGGGAGATGACGACGAACTGGAAGGCGATCACGGCTCCGGCCAGACCGGTGAGCGCGCTGGTGGGGACGAGGGCGGCGAGCCGGTGCCGGTAGACGGAGACACCAAGACCGGCGGCGGCCGGTTCGTTGTCGCGTACGGCGGCGATCCGCAGGCCGAAGGCGCTGTGCCGGACGTACAGGGTGAGCGCCATGGCCAGGGCGGCGACGAGGACCGCGATCTGATACAGGTTGCCGCCGCTGGGGATCCGCTCCGTGGGGAGGGTGAGGCCGCTGGCACCGCCGGCCCAGTTCCAGTTGCTGAGCAGGGCCTGGATAGCGATGGAGACGGCCAGGGTGCCCACGGCGAAGTAGTCGCCGCGCAGCCGCAGCAACGGTACGGCGAGCAGCAGGGCGAGCAGTGCCGCGCCGACGCCCGCGCCGAGGAAGGCGACGGGCCAGGGCAGGCCGGTGTGGGCCAGGATCAGAGCGGTGGTGTAGCCGCCGGTCGCCATGAACGCGGCGGCGCCGAGGGAGATCTGGCCGCTGAAGCCAGCGAGGACGTTCCAGGCCTGGGCGATGGTGAGATACGTCAGCAGGGTGACGCTCAGGTCCAGCTGTCCCAGGGAGAGCACCGGGGCGAGCGCGAAGGCGGCAACGGCGAGGGCCGCGAGGGCGGCCGCAGGCCACAGGGCCTTCGACACCCCTGCTGGGACGGACGGGGTTTTCATCCGGTGGCCGCCTTTCGGAACAGGCCCTGGGGGCGTACGGCAAGGACGAGGAAGAAGGCGAGGTAGACAACGACGTCGCGCATGCCGCCGCCGAACAGTTGGACACTGGCCGACTGCAGGACGCCGAGAGCGATGCCGGCGAGGAGGACCCCGCCGACGCTGCCGATGCCGGCCAGGGCCATCACGGCCATGCCGGTCAGCAGCAGTGGCAGCCCGCTGGTGGGAGTGAAGCTCTGGGCGACGCCGGTCAGGACCCCTCCGGCCGCGGCCAGGGCCGCGGCTCCGGCGAAGGTCATGGCATACACCGTCGACACGTTGATGCCGAGCACAGCGGCCGTGGCCGGGTCGGCCGAGGCCGCCCTGACCGCGCTTCCGGCACGCGTACGGGTCAGGACGACGTGCGTAGCGGCACACAGGACGGTGGTCAGCGCGAAGGCGATCAGATAGATCGTCTGGATCCGCAGGCCGAGGACGGAGATGCCCGAGTCGGCATAGGGGGCGGGCAGGCTCTTGGGGTGGGTGCCGAACACGCCCTGGAACAGTGCCTGGGCGAGCAGGGACAGCCCGAAGGTGGCCACCAGCGGGGCGCTCTTGTCCCCTCTCAGCAGAGGGGTGAGCAGATGCCGCTGGAGGGGATAGGCGATCAAGGCGACGCCCGCCATGGCGAGGGGCAGGGCCAGCAACGGGTCCCAGCCCGAGTCCACCACCAGCAGGGACGCCAAATAGGCGCCAGCGATGACGAGTTCGCCGTGGGCCAGGTTCATCAGGCCCAGAACGCCGAACACCAGGGAGATGCCCAGTCCGATCAGGGCGTACAGGCCGCCGGAGAGAATACCGGCGGCCAGGACGTCGAGGGTCACGATGTGCTCCGTTCGCTCACACTCGTAGTGGGTCGTGGTGCGCTCATGCCGGGCCTCAGCCGAGCCCGGTCAGCGAGGCGAGCGGGGAACCGCCCTTGGCCGGCCAGACCTGCTTGATGACGCCGCCTTCCCACTGGCCGATGAAGGTGGGGGTCACGCTCTTGTTCTCCACGAACTTCACGGGGCCCTGCGCGGAGACGGTGGTGCTCTTGGCCAGTGCCTTGTTGATGGCGTCGGCGTCAGTGCTCCCGGCGGACTTGATGGCGTCCATGAGGATGGTCGCCTCGTGCAGTCCGAGGGCGACCGAGCCGAGGTCGGTGAGGTTGGTGTACTTCTTGCCGTACTTGCTGACGATGAGGTTCGTGTCCGGAAGGCCGGCCGTGTCGGACCAGTTCAGCTGGACGAGGGTGCCGTCGCCGAGCTTGCCGAGGGAGCCCCAGCCGGGCGTCTGCGCGCACTGCACACCGACGGCGACCTTGGGCTTATAGGCCAGGGCTTTCATCTGCTTCCACATCGCGAAGCAGTCCGGAGGGGCCATGGCAGCGATCAGCACCTGCGCGTTCGAAGACTTCCCGGCCTTGATGACGTCGGAGAAGTCCGTGGTGCCGGTGGGGACGGCCTTGGTGGCGGTGATGGTGAAACCGGCCTTCTTGCCGGTGGCGCCCCACAGCTTGCCGGTAGAGATGCCCTGGGCGTCGTTGTTGGTGACGATCAGTGCCTTCTTGTCGGTCTTCGCCCCGGCAGCGACGGTGTAGAAGTCCTTGGCCCCGTCGGCGAGCGACTGGAAGGAGTCCCAGGTGTAGCCCTTGCCCTTGGGCAACAGCTCAACGGGGAGCGCGCCCATGACCAGCGGCACCTTCAGTGCGTCTGCCTGGCCCTGCATGTCGATGTTCTGCTGGCAGCACGAGCCCAGCAGCCCCACGACGTGGTCCGTGAGCGCCAGGGAACGCACCTGCTGGACCATGGTGTTGGTGTCACTGCGGTTGTCGAGCACCTTCAGCTCGACCTTCCGCTTCTTGCCGCCCACGTCCAGACCGCCCTCGGCGTTCACCCGCTGCACGGCCAGGAGGTAGCCGTCGCGGATCTGGTTGAGGACGGTGGTGCCGGACAGCGAGATGCTGGTCCCGATGACGATGGGGCCGTCGTCGTTCTTGCCGCCGCTGCTGCTGCTCGAGGCGTTGCCCGCACAGCCCGCGGTCGCAGCGAGCAGTGCGGCCGCGCCGAGTGCGTGGATGCGGCGGCTGGTGGATCTGATCACGAGAGGTCTCCTTCGGATGCGCCGAGCGGACGGGGAGCAGAGGGGACGGGGGGTGGGGAGGAGCCGGCGGCGGATGCGTCGTCGGCAGTGCCGAAGTAGGCGGCGTCCAGGGCCTCGTCACTGAGCAGGGCCTCAGGGGCACCGCTGTAGGAGACCCGTCCGCGGGAGAGCACGACGGCGTGGTCGGCGATGCCCAGCGCCCGCTTGACGTTCTGCTCCACCAGCACGATCGCGACGCCCTGGGAGTTGATCTCGGCCAGCGCCCCGTACAGGGCGTCGATGGCCACCGGTGCAAGGCCGAGCGAGATCTCGTCGCAGATCAGCACCTGAGGGTCGGCCATGAGGGCCCGGCCCACGGCCAGCATCTGCTGCTGGCCGCCGGACATGGTCCCGGCCGGCTGGGCGGCACGCTCGGCCAGCACCGGGAAGATCGCGTGGACACGCTCCATACGACCGCGTACCTCATCCCTGGCCAGTGCCAGCGGGGCACCGAGCATCAGGTTCTCGGCGACAGTGAGGCCGGTGAAGATACGGCGGCCTTCCTGGCAGTGGGCGATGCCCAGGCGCGCCCGGTGGTGGGTGGCCATGCCGGTGATGTCCTGGTCGAGGGCGTGCACGGATCCCGACCTCGCCTCGACGGCGCCCATGATCGTGGCGCACAGAGTCGACTTGCCGGCCCCGTTGGCACCCAGCACGGTCACGATCTGCCCGGCCCCGACGCGCACCGAGAAGTCCCGCAGTGCGAGCAGGTCGCCGTAACCGGCGCTGACCGAGTCGAGAGCGAGTACAACGGCGGCATCCGAGGCCGTGGGGGTGGCCACACGTCGGGCGGCAGACGTCTGCGTCTCGTCGCCGTCGCCGAGGTAAACGGCACGCACTTCCTCGTTGGCGGCGATCTCGGCGGGTGTGCCCTCGACCATGGGGCGGCCCCAGTTGAGGACCAGGACGCGGTCGACGAGTTCTCGTACCACCCGCTCGATGTGCTCGACCAGGAGCACGGTGACGCCCTGGGCGTGGACCTGGCGGATCAGGTCGATCGCCTCGTCCAGCTCGCGGCCGACGAGCCCCGCCGCGACCTCGTCGAACATGAGCAACCGCGGACGGGTGGCCAGGGCCCGCGCCACCTCCAGTCGCTTCAGGTCCAGGACCCGCAGGGAGTCAGCGGGACGGGACGCCTTGGTGTCCAGCCGGCACTGAGCGAGGATCTCGTCGATCTCGCCGGGGGGCAGGTGAGGCCGGCTCGCCATGGCTCCGACGCGGACGTTCTCGCGGACGGTCAGGCCATGGAAGGGCCGTGGGACCTGATGTGCCAGGGCGACACCGCTGCGGGTGATGCGGTGCGCCGGCATTCGGTCCAGCCGCTGCTCACCCAGCCACACCTCTCCCTCGCTCGGGCGGTGCACGCCGGAGATCAGTTTCAGCAGCGTGCTCTTGCCCGCACCGTTCGGACCGATGACGGCGACCGCTTCTCCGGACGCCACCGACAGGTCGACGCCGTCGAGAGCCGTGACACCGCCGAAACGCTTGGCGAGTCCCTGCACTCGCAGAGGGGCCCCGGGAAAGGCGCTCGGCAGGGGAGCGGGGGTGGCCGCGGTACGAGGTCCGGCCCCCGGCAGGGGCGCATCCAGTTTCTTCACGCCGTGACTCCTCACCGCCGCGCCGGGAATGGCCCGGTGTCACGCGGCGAGTGGTAGACCGTAACTTCGCCGAAGCGTACGGTCCCTTATGTTGAAACGCTAGTCCTAATTTACGGGACAGCGAGGATGGGTGGTGGCTGTGGGCTGCGGAGCGGGGGGCGTGCTGGACGACGTGCGACTCTGCGGTGCGATTCCTGCCAGGCCGGCTTTTCTTGGTCGCCCTGGTGGTGGCGCACGTCAATCGCCCCTCCCAGTGAGTCCGGTTTCCCAGGAGGATGGTCCGATATATCAGGAGGCCCGCCCAGGCCCCCAGGAAGCCCGTGTCTGTGTGCTCAGAGGGATTCCCTGTACATCGCGGTGAACGTCGCGTTGAGGCCGGAGCTCGTTTCGATGAGTTCGGTCATGCCGGGAAGGACGTCGCGGGTGTCGAAGTAGGCGACGCGGGAGTCGGGCCCTACGGACGCGGTGAACACGGTTTCATACCCCTTCCGGTGCATCGCCTCCACCGCTGCGTCGAAAGTGGTTGTGGCGCGGCCGAAATGGTGGAAGCCGTAGCCCTGCTGGGTGATCACATCGCGGTGCACGGACGGGAGTTCGTCCGCGGGCTGGATGAGTTCGTACTGCATGTGCCCGCCGAAGCCGAGCGCCACGTGCGCGCGTGCCTGGGTGGGTTCGCCTCGGTAGCGGGGGTTGTCGCCCGCGAAGTCGCGCAGGACCGTCCACGGCCCCACTCCGAAGCTCTCGTTGAACCGAGCCATCGCCGCGTCGAGATCCTCGACGACGAACGCCAATTGGATGAGGCCGTCGGTGGGTTGGCCGAAGTCGAACAGCATGGGAGTTCCTGACGAATCGGACGTGTGCGGAAGAAGGTGCGTTCAGAACGGGCTGCCGCCCATGATCACCCGCTCCTCCGGCGGGATCGGGTCGAGGCTGACGTGGACCTCGAGGCAGGACGGCCGGCCGCTGTGGAGGGCCTTGGTGAGGGCGGGCCCGAGTTCGCCGAGGGCGCGGATCTGATGGCCGTCCGCGCCGAGCGCGATCGCTGCGGCGGCATAGGAACCGTTCTCCAGCCGGTTGTTGGTCACCCGGTCCTTGCCGTGAAGGATCTCCTGCGCGTGCAGAGTGGCGCCCCACGCCCGGTTGTTGAGGACGACGACGACCACCCCGAGCCCGGCACGGACCATGGAGTCGAACTCGCCGAGGCTGTAGCCGACGGCCCCGTCACCGGTCACCAGGACGACGCTCGTGCCAGGGGCGACGGCTGCCTGCGCTCCCAATGCGATGCCCATGCCGACCCCCATGGAGCCGAGATAGCCGTGGCAGAGGAACGCGGACACCGGCGTGCCGGAGATCGTCTCCGACAGCCAGAGATAGGTGAGCGCGCCGTCGGCGACGACCACCGATGCCTCGGGCACCGTCGCGGCGATGGCGCGCACCGCGTCATAGGGGTGGACGCGGTCGTCGTGGACGACCTGAGCGGCCACGGCTTCGCGTCGCCGGTGCAAGTGCGCCCGCAGGACGGCCCGCCAGCCGGTCAGATCCCGACCGTCAGCCTGCCTGAAGGCGAGTGCCCGGTTGAGGTCCTCGAACACCGGCAGCGGGTCGGCGGCCACGGAGAGGGCGACCGGCTGCAGGTGTCCCAGTTCGCCGCCGGAGGGGTCGATCTGCACCACCCGCGCGGCGCGCGGGATCAGCGCGCCCGAGCCGTGCGCGGTCGTGAGGCCGAACCGGAGCCCCGCCATGATCACCAGGTCGGGTTCGTCCGCGGACGGCAAGCCGTGTAGTCCTTGCAGCAGGCCGAAGCTGAGGGGGCTGGGCGAGATCGCGCCGAGGCCCTCATAGTCCGACATCAGCGGCAGGCCGAGTCGCTCGGCGAAGGCCCGTAGCTCGCCGTCGGCGCCGGACCTCGGCACCTCGGACCCGGCGATGATCACCGGCCGTCGGGCCTTTGACAGCAGATCCAGGATCCGGTCGGCCCCTGTGCCCGAGAGGCCAGGACCGTGGTCGGCGCCATGGACCAATTCCGTGGTCAGGTCGGGCAGGTCGACCTCTTCCGTCAGCACGTCCCAGGGAATGTCGACCAGCACCGGCCCGCGTGGTGCGGTGAGCGCGGTGCGGATCGCGCGGGCCAGGATGCGGGGGATCAGCGAAGCGCGCGTCACCCGGTGCGCCCACTTGGTGACGGGTGTCGCAACGGCCACCTGGTCCAGGCCCGCCTGCAGAGTGTTGGTCTGGTCGTCGGCCAGCGGCCCCGACGCGGCGAGGTAGAGCACGGGGGTGCGGTCCAGATGGGCGTTGGCCATCGAGGTCACGGCGTTGGTGAACCCGCCGCCAGCGGTGAGCAGCGCGACGCCGAGGGCGTTGCGCACCCGCGCGTAACCTTCCGCCGCGTGGCCCGCGTTCATCTCGTGCCGCACGTCCACGATGGGCAGCCGATGGTCGAGTGCGGCCTGGTACACGGAATCGATGTGCGCCCCGTTGATGCCGAACATCCGGTCCACACCGGCCTGTTGCAGGAGACGGACGACGAGGTCGCCACCGGACACGCGAGTCATGGAACTGTTCCTTTCCAGACGCCGGACGACGTCAGACACAGGTCTCGCCGCCGTCGACGGCCAGCACATGACCGGTGACGTAACTGGCCCGGGGGGAGGCGAGCCAGTACGCGGCTTCGGCGACCTCCCGCGCGTCGGCCACGCGGCCGAGCGGAGTCGCGGCGGCGGCGCCGTCGGCGTCGAGGTGCTCGTGTTCCTCCAGGTGCCGCAGCATGCCGGTGCGGGTCAGGCCCGGGGCTATCGCGTTGACGCGGATCCCGTGACGGCCGTGCTCGGCGGCCGCGGACCTGGTCAGCCCGACGACGCCGTGCTTGAACGCGGAGTACGCGGCCCCGCCCCCGGCATTGCCCACCAGGCCGGCGACCGAGGAGGTGTTCACGATCGCGCCGTGCCCCTGGGGCACCATGACGGCCAGTTCGTGCTTCATGCACAACCACACGCCACGCAGGTTCACCGACTCCGACAGCTCCCAGCTGTCGCTGCCGAGTTGCTCGATCGGCGCCACCGGGGGTGCGATTCCCGCGTTGTTGAACGCGGCGTTGAGAGCGCCGTAGGTGTCGACCGCCGCGGCGACCATGTTCTCGACGTCTTTCTCGACCGACACGTCCACCTGGACGAAGATCGCCCTGCCGCCCGCCGCGGTGACGGCGGCGACGGTGTCGGCGCCGGACTCGCAGCGGTCCGCCGCCACGACGGCCGCGCCGCGCTCGGCGAACAGTTCTGCTGCCGCCCGCCCGATGCCCGAGCCGGCGCCGGTCACGAGCACGACCGATCCCTCCATGCCCTGCGCCGTCACCGTCGGGCCTCCGCCGCAGTCAGGACCTCGTCGTAGACGGGGTTGGCGAGCACCGACCTTTCCACCGCGGCACGGTGCGGGTTCTCCCGGCCGGTGGGGACCGATGCGAGGATCGCGTCGAACCGCCGGGCGAGCAGGTCCCGGTGCTCGGGATGGGTCAGGACGTAGAGGCTTTCCTCCTGTATCGCCAGCAGGACCCGCTCGCCGACTTCCCGCGGCAGCATTGCCGTCCGGTGCAGGTCGGCCTCGGCGAGGGCGCCCGGCGCCTGCGACCCTGGGCGGCCAGGGGGCGGCGGACCCTGGTGGATGTTGGTGCGGACGATCCCCGGTGTCAGGACGGACACGTTGACGTGGGTGTCCCGGAGTTCGGCCGCCAGCGCCTCCATCAGCCCCACCACACCGAATTTCGCGGCCACGTAGAGCGCTCCCGGGGTGCCGAGCAGACCGCCGATCGACGCGGTCGAGACGATGTGCCCCGGACGGTCGGCGGCCAGCATGCGCGGCAGGAAGGTCCGGATGCCGTTGAAGACGCCCGTGAGGTTGATGTCAAGCACCCAGTCCCACTGCTCGAAGCTCGCCTCGACCGCCGGTGCGAGGAAGCCGACGCCCGCGTTGTTGACCAGCACGTCCACGCCGCCGTAGTCCGCGTCGAGACGGTCGGCGACGGCGGCGAACGCCTCCCGGTCCCGCACGTCGAGCCGGATCGCTTCGGCCTGGCCGATCCGCGCGAGTTCGCGTTGCGCGCTCTGCAGCGTCTCCGTGACGACTCCGCAGATGACCACGTTCATGCCGGCGTGACACAGCACCTGCGCCACGCCGAGACCGATGCCGCTGTCCCCGCCGGTGATGAAGGCGGTCCTGCCCGCCAGATCTCGCACGGCGCTCAGCCGTCCCTGCGGTGGGCGGCGATGGCCCGATCCAGGGCGTGGTGGTCGGCCCAGCTGCCGTGGAAGCCGAAGGGCACCCTGCTGGGGAGCTTGACCCGGGCCAGCGGAGTGCGGCGCAGGTCGGCGGCGTCGTGGATGAGCAGTTCGCTGAGATCGGTGGTGCGGTTCCACCACAGGGACAGCAGGTAGCCGTCGTCCTCGCTGTGGGCATTCTCACGGGCCACGAAGACCGGTTCGCTCGGGTTGGTCAGACTGTCCGGGCCCTCGACGACGGTGGTGCGGTCGAGGAGGTAGTCGTGGCGGGCGAGGCCGTCGGACATGGTGTCGTCGGCCAGGCCGCGCGTGGTGACGAAGTAGCCGTAGCGGTGCGGCCGGCCCGTGCAGGCGTCGTTGATCTTGGGGAACTCCCCGAAGACTCCGCTGATCATCTCTTCCGTGGCCCGGCCGGTCGCCAGGTCGACGCGCCACCGGTAGGGCATGGCCGGCGGGAACCACTCATGGGACCCCATCGGCGTGGAGAGGCGGTCGACGGGGCTGCCGAGCCGGTCGATGCGGTGACCGTCGACGACCAGCTCGCCGTTCTGTTCGTCGGCGTTGTAGAAGTGGGTGTTGGCCCAGTGGCCGCCGAGTTCGTGCCAGGTGACGTCGTGGGTGTGGCGGTTCATCAGGACGATCTGGACGCCGTGTTCGAGGGAGTCCTCGTCCCAGACCACTCCGGGCCTGCTCTGCGCCACCAGGTCGAGGCGGAACTGGGCGGGGGTGACGAAGAAGACCGCGTACGTGTCGCTGACGGCGAAGTCGTGCATAAGGACCGGCACGCCGATGTCGAAGGAGTGCGAGTCGATGATCTCGGCTGTCTTCACGTCGGCGCGGTACCAGGTGATGACCGGCCCGGTGGCGGCGAAGAACAGCATGTCGCCGGTGTCGGGGTCGGTCTTGTAGTGGCCGGTGCACAGGACGTCGATGCCGCCGTGGAAGTCGTAGGTGCCCAGGGTGCGCAGGGTCTCGGGGTCCAGGGCGTGCGGGAGTCCGCCGTCGAAGTAGACGATCAGGTGGTCGTCGAAGAGGCCGGCGTTGATGTTGGCGACGTTCTTGGCGCGCGGGGCGCCCTCGGGCAGCCGTCCCGGAGTGCCGCCGTTGACGAAGCCGCTGTAGACCGCCTCCCCGGCCTCGACCTCGACCTTCATCGAGTCGGTCTCCACCCAGCGGGTGCGGTAGGCGGCCATGCCCTCGCGCAGGTAGATCCCGCACACCATGCCGTCGCCCTCCCACCAGTGGTAGCGGTCGGTATTGCGGGGCTGGAAGCGGGGGTTGGAGGAGACGCGGAACAGCGCGCCCGCGAGGTCGGCCGGTATCTCTCCGTCCACCTCCAGGTCGTACGCCTCGCTCTCCTCCGTCCAGGGCGCGAACGGGCCGTTGAGGAACTTGTTACCGGTCGGCCAGTCGGCCTTGGCAGGCGGCGGGGCGGTCCGACGGGGAACGACGGTCATGGGGTCCAGGGGCATGGAACTCTCCGTGCGGCTCTGTGGGGTGGGGCGATCAGAAGGGGTAGTGCGGGAGTTCGCCACGTACGGTGACCCACTGCTGTTCGGTGAAGGCGTCGAGGTTGGCGGCCGCACCGCCGTGGCGGGCCCCGGTGCCGGAGTCGCCGACCCCGCCGAAGGGGATGAGCGTCTCGTCGTTGACCGTCTGGTCGTTGATGTGCACCAGACCACTAGGGATCCGCTCCGCGAGGGCCAGGCCCTTCATGACGTCCCGTGTGAGGATGCCGAGGGAGAGCCCGTACTCGGTCCCGGCGGCCAGGGCGGCGGCCTCGTCGAGGTCCCGGAAGGTGACGACGGGCGCCACGGGCCCGAAGATCTCCTGGGCGTAGGCGGGCGCGGTGAGCGGTACGCCGGTCAGGACGGTCGGACGGTAGAAGAGCTCCTCGTAGGTGCCGCCCGCGGCCAGGTGGGCCCCGGCCCCGACGGACTCGGTGACGATGCGGTGGATGGTGTCGCGCTGGCCGGCGTCGATGACCGGTCCCAGGGCGACCTGCTCGGTGGTCGGGTCGCCGACCGGGAGCGCGTCGGCGTGCTGGGCGAGCAGGGCGGTGTACTCGTCGGCGACCGAGGCATGCACGAGGTGGCGGCTGCTGGCCATGCAGATCTGGCCGGCGTGCACGAAGGACCCCCAGGCGCCCACCGAGGCGGCCTTCTCCAGGTCGACGTCGTCCATGACGACGAGCGCGGAGTTGCCGCCCAGTTCCAGGTGGACCCGCTTGAGATGTTGGGCTGCGGCGACACCGATGGCGCGGCCGGCGCGGGTGGAGCCGGTGAACGCGATGACGGGGATCCGCGGGTGCTCGACGACGGCCGCTCCGACGTCCGCGCCGCCGGGCAGGACGTGCAGCAGACCGGGCGGCAGGCCCGCCTCCTCGAAGATCCGGGCGAACACGACGCCACCGCTGACCGCGGTGCGCGGGTCCGGCTTGAGGACGACCGCGTTGCCGAGGGCGAGTGCCGGGGCGACCGCCCGCATGGCCAGGATGATCGGCACGTTGAACGGCGCGATGACACCGACGACTCCGACCGGGAGGCGGCGGGCGAAGGACAGCCGCTGTTGTCCGGAACGCAGCAGCTCGCCATAGGGTGCCCCGGCGAGGGCGGCCGCCTCGTGACACTCCTCCGCACCACCGCTGGTGACCTGGAGGGTGGCGAAGGGCCGGATCGCGCCGGACTCCCGCATCAGCCAGGTCTCGATCTCCTGCTGGTGTTCCTCGAACAGACGCGCGGCGCGGCGCAGTACGGCAGCCCGGTCGGAGTAGGGCCGTGCCGCCCACTCCCGCTGGGCGCGCGCCGCCCGCTCCACCGCCCTGTCCACGTCGGCGGGCGTGGCGGAGCCGACGCGGCCCAGCGCCTTGCCCGTTGCGGGCTCGACGGCGTCGTAGACCTCGCCCGAGCCGCTGATCCATTCTCCCGATCCGGAGAAGACGCGGCCTTCCCAGGTGCTGCTGTCCAAGAGCGTCATGGTGTCCCGTTCCCAAAGTCTGATGTCCCGCATATTCGGACTTCTATAGCGTGATACAGGACGCTGCATCGGAAGGGGCCGCTGCGTCAAGAGGTATGCGGCTGTGATCTCGTCTTGCTCTGTTGACCCGGCCCGCCCATCGTCCTAGTGTCCTATTAATCGAAACTATCATCCTGCTAAAGGAGACGACAAGATGGCGATCACTGGGCTGGGGCACACCGGCTTCTGGGTCGACGACCTGGAGACGATGCGCGACTTCTACGAGCGGGTCCTGGGCCTGACCGTCACCGACGAGGACGAGCAGCAGGGCATCGTCTTCTTCTCCGCGCGCCCCGATGAGGAGCACCACGAGTTCGTCCTCCAGCGGGGCCGCACCGCACCTCCCGGCGCCAAGCTCACCCACCAGGTGTCGTGGCGGGTGGACTCGCTGGACACGGTCATCGACTTCCACCACAGGTTCCGCGCCGAGGGCATCGAGGTCCAGCAGGAAGTGACCCACGGCAATGCCATCGGGATCTACTTCTTCGACCCGGAGGGCAACCGCAACGAGGTCTATCTGCGGCTGGAGCGAGACGTACGCCAGCCCTTCCGCAAGTCCCTCGACCTGGACCTGTCCCCGGAGGAGATCTTCGCCGAGGTCGAGCGGCTGCTGACCGAGGGCGGCCCCGCCTACCAGCCGGTCCAGTGACCGCCATGCCCACGGCCTCCCCGGCACCGCCGGTCCTGGTGGTCGGCGCCGGCCCGACCGGACTGACGGCCGCCCATCTGCTCGGCTCCAGGGGGGTACGGGTCGTGCTGGTGGAACGCAACGCCACCACCAGCAACGACGCCAAGGCGATCAGCCTGGACGACGAGTCGCTGCGCACCCTGCAGTCAGCCGACGGCCTTGACGAGGCGGTCTACCCGATCATCGTGCCGGGTACCGGGACGAGGTACTTCGGCGTCGGCGGGCGGCCCCTCCTGCACGCCCGCGGCACCGGCGACCAGCGCCTCGGACATCCTTTCAAGAACCCCTTCGCCCAGCCCGACCTGGAGCGAGTACTGCGCGAACAACTCGACCGGCTCCCGAGCGTCGACGTCCGCTTCGGCACCCGGTTGACAGACCTCACCCAGGAACCCGGCCGAGTGCGCGCCTCGCTCCGTACGGGCGGGGAGGACGGGCCGGTGGAGGAACTGGAGGCCGCGTATCTCCTTGGCTGCGACGGCGGCCGCAGTACCGTGCGCGACCTGCTGTCCGTCCCCATGCGCGGGCGCAGCTTCCCGGATGTGTGGCTGGTGGTCGACACCCTTGAGGACACGCACGACCAGCGATTCGGTATGCACCACGGAGATCCCGACCGGCCCGTGGTCATCGTCGCCGGTCGGGACGGTCGCTGCCGTTACGAGTTCCGGCTGAAGCGCGGAGAGTGTGCGGCTGGGTCGCCTCCGCCGCTCGCCCTCGTGCGTGAACTCCTGGGCCCCTACCGGGAAATCACTCCCGGGCAGATCGAGCGTGCGGTCGTGTACAGCTTCCACGCGCTGCTCGCCGACCGGCTGCGCGACGGGCGCTGCTTCCTGCTGGGCGACGCCGCACACATGATGCCGCCGTTCGCCGGACAGGGCCTCAACTCCGGTCTGCGGGACGCGGCCAACCTGTGCTGGAAGATCGCCGACGTCCTGGCGGGCCGGGCGGGCGACGCCTTGCTCGACACGTACGACACCGAGCGCCGCCCGCACGCCCGAGCCGTGATCAACCTCTCCGTACGCCTCGGCCGCGTCGTCATGACGACCAGCCGCCCCCGCGCTCTGCTGCGTGACCTGCTGGTGCGCACAGCCATGCTCACCCCGCCGGGACGCCGCTATCTGACCGAGATGCGCTACCGCCCCGACCCCCGCGTACGGAAGGGGGCCGTCCTGCACGCGGAAGGCCCGGGCGGTGCGTTCGTCGGCACGATGCTGCCCCAGCCCCGCGTGCTGCACGGTCCGCACCATCGCCCCACCCGGCTGGACGACGTGCTCGGACAGGACTGGAGCCTGCTCGGGATCGACGTGACCGACGCGGACTGGACGGCCGTCGAGCGGGCCGGCCTTCCCGACGCAACCGCCGTGGACGTCTTCCTGGACGACCGCGCGCCGCGTGACCGAGCCGGCCGTGCGGGGATCGCCGACGCCGACGGCCGGCTCGACGCCCTCTTCACCGGACTGACCGGCTTCTTCGTCCTCGTACGCCCCGACCGCCTGGTGGCCGCCGTCTTCACCTCCGACCGGGCCGCGGACGTCGGAGCGCAGCTGAGGTCCTTCGCCGCCCGGCCCAGGACGGACGACGGTGACCTCGACCTCGATCCCGAGATCCAGCACGACTCCCAGGGAGTGCCCCGATGAGACTCAGCACCGTACGCGTCGCCGACGGCCGTCACACCGCTGCCGCCCGACAGGAAGGAGACGAACTCGTCCTACTGCCCCACTCCGACGTCGGCGCGCTGCTCGCCACCGGCGAGGACTGGCAGGAACGGGCGACCGCCACGGACGGCGAGCGCGTGTCGCTGGCCCGGGCCTCACTGGCTCCGCTCGTCCCCCACCCCAACAAGATCATCTGCCTGGGCCTCAACTATGCCACCCACATCTGGGAGATGGGCCGCCCGACCCCCACCCACCCCACCCTGTTCGCCAAGTACGACGGCTCCCTCATCGGCGCCCACGACGAGATCCACATGCCGCCGGTCAGCGACGACCTCGACTGGGAGGCCGAGTTGGCGGTCGTCGTCGGACGCCCCGGCCGCCATGTGCCGCGTGAGAAAGCCCTGGAGCATGTGGCCGGCTACACCGTCGCCAACGACGTCACCGTGCGGGACTGGCAGCACCGCACCCGAGAGTTCCTCTCCGGCAAGACCTTCGAGGCCACCACACCGATCGGACCGACACTTGTCACCTCCGACGAACTCCCGGCCGGGGCCTCGGGGTTGACCATCTCGTGCAGTGTCGACGGCGACATCGTGCAGAAGTCCAACACCGCCGACCTGCTCTTCGACGTGGGCGACACCATCGCCTACATCAGCACCATCATCACGCTGCTGCCCGGCGACCTGATCCTGACCGGAACCCCGGGCGGCGTGGGAGCCGGCCGCGACCCGAAGGTCTTCCTGCGCCCCGGCCAGGAACTCCTCACAGCAGTGGAGGGCATCGGGGAACTGCACAACACCGTCGTCAAGGACCGGCTGTAGACCGGGCGAGCGGACGGCCGGGCACAGTCTCCATCACGCCGCGCCCACCCGCTACAGTGTCTCGCATGTCAGGAAACACGTCCCCCAGCTACCGCGACCGCAACTCCACGGCCGACCGGGCACTCGACATCCTGACCATGTTCGACGACGTCCATCTGGTCGTCTCCGGGACGGCCGTGGCCGAGCGGCTCGGCGTGGCACGCTCCACCGCCTACCGCTACCTCCAGAGCCTCGTCGCCGGACGGTTCCTCGAAGAGGCCCCCGGCGGCGGGTTCCGGCTCGGCCTGCGGGTGCTGGAGATCGCCCGGCTGGCCCGCCGCAGCTACGGCCTCTCCGAAGTCGCCATGCCGTCGATGGAGGACCTCGCCGTCGAGACGCACGAGACGGTCCTGCTCACCCGCCGCACCGGCGACCTCGTCGTGTGCGTGGACCGTGCGGAGAGCACCCGCGCGGTCCGCATCTCCTACGAGCGCGGCAGCGCTCTGCCCATCAACGCCGGTGCCTCCGCTCTCGTGCTGCTGGCCTGGAGCCCTGAGGATGAGGCCCGCAGGCTGCTGGAGAACGCCGAACTGCGCCGGTTTACCCCGGCCACCCTCACGGATGTCGACGCGCTGATGGAACGCCTCGGCCGTATCCGCCGCATCGGCTATTCCGTCACCCGCGGCGAACTGGACCCGGACGTGGTCGGCGTCGCCGCGCCGATCCGGGACGAGAACAAGAATGTGGTCGCGGCCGTGAGCGTGGCCGCCCTCGCCTCGCGGCTGTACCCGGAGGCCGAGGCGGAGATCGCCCAAAAGGTCCTCGCTACCGCACAGGAGATCAGCGACCGGATGGCCGTCGTCGCAGGATGACCCCGCTCGGGCGGGAGCCCGTCGTCCGGGGCCGCCACCTGATCGAGGTGTGGTCCGACCGGACATCCTGATCAGCATGGGACCTGCATTCGCCGTCTTCGTCGGCGGTCGTCGTCCCTGGCCCGCCGTGCCGTCCCGGCCGGGGTGGGTGAAGTAGAAGATGTACGCGGTGCCACCGTGGGCGACCACATCGGCGTGCTGCCCGATTATCCCGTCGTCGGGGCGACTGCCGGGCTTGTTGAGGATGAGGCCCTGGTGCTCCCAGATGGTGGGTCGTCGGAGCGCAGGATGCCTTGGCCGCGGACGTCCAGGGGCGTCGGCCTCGTTCCTCACACCGACCATGGGTCGCGGTACGTGTCGATTCGGTGCAGCGAGAGGCTGCCGGACATCGGTGTCTCCGTTTCGGTCGGTTCGATCGCGGACAGCTACGGCAGCGCGGGCACTCCGCCCTGGCATGCTCGGCCCGCTCGCGTGTGAAGTCCGCACCCCACCCACCAGTAACCCGAGACCAAGCAACTCGACGCGTCTCCAACTGCGCGAGGAACAGATAGGCCCTGCCTATCCGGGGCATCGGTTTTTGGTCGTGGACCCTCGACCGATGGCCCGGTTCACTGTCGCTCAAGCTAGCGCGGACCGATCGGGCTCGGTGCCGCGTGATCAGGGAGGCTGCAATGACGCATACCCCGGGCAACCAGCGAGCCGAGCAAGCCACGCGCATCGCCGCGAAGCCGTGGTATCGGCAGTTGTATGTTCAGGTGCTGGTGGCGATCGTGATCGGTATCGTACTGGGCTGGAAGTGGCCGGATCTGGCCACCGACATGGAGCCGATCGGCACGACGTTCATCACCGCGATGAAGATGCTGATTGGCCCGATCGTCTTCCTGACGATCATTGGTGGCATCGCTGGCGTCGCGGATCTGAAGAAGGTTGGCCGCACCGGTATCAAGGCGCTGGCCTACTTCCAGGTCGGGACGCTCGTAGCCTTGCTGACGGGGCTCGTGGCGATCAACGTGTTCCGGCTCGGCGACGGCGTGCACGCCGATCCGTCGACGCTGAAGACATCGGGCGACGCGAGCCAGTACATTTCGCAGGGCGAGCACCAGCACTGGTGGGAGTTCCTCACGAACATCGTGCCGAACAGTTTCTTCGGCCCGTTCGTCGAGGGGAACATTCTTCAGGTGATCTTCCTGGCTGTGGTCTTCGGCATCGCCATCAAGATGGTCGGCAAGACCGGCGAGCCGATCATCGCGGCCGTGGGGCGGCTCACCGACGTCGTCTTCAAGGTGTTGTCCTTCGTCATGAAGGCTGCGCCGCTGGGCGCCTTCGGCGCCATGTCGTACGCCATCGGCAAGTTCGGCCTGTCCACGCTGACCAGCCTCGGCTCGCTGATCGTCCTCTTCTACGTCACCTCCGCGCTGTTCGTCGTGCTCGTGCTCGGCGGAGTGCTCGCCCTGTACGTGCGGCTGAACATCTTCCAGCTCTTCCGCTACTTCAAGGAGGAGTTCTGGCTGGTCCTCGGCACCTCCACCGCCGAGCCCGCTCTGCCCGGGCTGATGCGCAAACTCCAGTTCATGGGCGCGGATCGCTCCACGGTCGGATTGGTCGTCCCGACCGGTTACAGCTTCAATCTCGACGGCGCGGCGATCTACCTCTCCCTGGCCACCCTCTACATCGCCCAGGCCACCGACACGTCCCTTTCGATCGGCCAGCAACTCGGTCTCCTGGCCGTCATGCTGCTGACGTCCAAGGGCGCCGCGGGAGTTGCCGGCGGCGGTTTCATCGCCCTCACGGCGACGCTGTCGACGGTCGGATCTGTCCCGGCGGCGGGCATCATGCTCATCTTCGGCATCGACAAGTTCATGTCGGAATGCCGGGCCCTGGTGAACTTCTTCGGCAACGCCGTCGCCACACTGTTCGTCGCCAAGTGGGAGAACGGTCTGGACCTGGAGCGGGCGCGGGCGGTGCTGGCAGGCAAGGCAGGAGATCCGCCGATGTCCGCCGAACCGGCGATGGACAGTGCGCCCGATGCCGATGCCGATGCCGGGCAGAGGCGGCCGACCGCAGTGGCGTCTGCCGCCCGGCCCGCCGAGGTGACGTCCTGATGGTGTCCGTGCTGATCGCCCCGGACAAGTTCAAGGGCTCCCTCAGTGCCGACGAGGTCGCCCGCGCCCTGGCGGGCGGGCTGCTGAAGGGCGCCCCTCACGCCCGGGTCAGCCGGCTCGCGCTGGCGGACGGAGGAGAGGGGAGCGTGGCCGCGGCCTGTTCGGGCCGGTTCGAGACCGAGAAGGTCGTGGTGACCGGGCCGACCGGACACCCGCTGACCGCCCGCGTCGCCGTGCACGGGCGAACCGTCCTCGTCGAGGCCGCCGCCGTCTGCGGACTCGGCGTCCTGCCCAACGGTCGCCCGGCACCCCTCACTGCCACGAGCCGGGGTATCGGCCAAGCCGTCCAGTACGCGCTGGCGGGCGGGGCGGACACGATCGTCCTCGCGCTGGGAGGCGTGGCTACCACCGACGGCGGCGCGGGCCTGCTGCAGTCCCTCGGTGCCGCCCTGACCTGTGCGGACGGCACGCCGATCGGCCCCGGCGGCCGAGGACTCGCCGACCTCCACACGGTCGACCTCACCGAAGCCCGTGCCGCCCTGAACGGGGTCGACCTCGTTCTCGCGACGGACGTGGACAACCCACTGCTCGGACCGACGGGCACAGCCGCCGTCTACGGGCCACAGAAGGGAGCGACAGAGAGCGACGTGCGCCAGTTGGACGACGCCCTCGGCGCTTTCGTACGACGGCTGGAGGCCGCGGGCGTCACGGACGCCGCCCGACTCGCCCAGGCCCCCGGAGCCGGGTCGGCCGGCGGGCTCGGATATGCCGGGATGCTCCTCGGCGGACGGGTGCAATCCGGCGCCGACTACTTCCTCACTCTGCTCGGCGCGGACGAACTCCTCGCCGACAGCGACTTCGTCGTGACCGGGGAGGGGAGTCTCGACGAGCAGTCCCTGTCGGGCAAGCTCCCGGTCGCACTCGCCCGGCTCGCCCGCGGGCACGCCACAGCGGTGCACGCCGTGGTGGGCCGGTGCACGTTGCCCTCGGACAGGACCGCCCCCCATTTCTCCTCCGTCCAGGCCCTGACAGATCTGACCGACCGGGACTGCGCTCACGACAGTGTCCTGTCCGCCCGGCTGCTCGCCCAGTGCGGACAGACTCTCGCCGACCGCTGGATCGTGCCTCAAGGAGCGGAAACCAGCAGGTGAGAGCGGACAGCTGTCGATCACACAAGGGATAGGTTGGCTCCGGACCGCCTCAGACCGACCGCGGAGGCACCTTGGACGCCCGGCAACTCGAGTACTTCCTCGCCATCGTGGAGCACGGCGGCTTCAGCAAGGCCGCCGCCGCGCTCCACGTAGCCCAGCCCTCCCTCTCCCAGGCCATGGCGAACCTGGAGGCCGACCTCGGGGTCGCCCTGTTCCACCGGGTGGGCCGGGGTGTCGTCCTGAGCGAGGCCGGCGCGCAGCTGCTGGAGCCATCCCGCCGCGTCCTGCGGGACCTGACGGTCGTACGAGACACCGCGGCCGCACTCGCCGGCCTGCACGGCGGCACCGTCGAGGTCGCCACCATGCCCTCGCCCGGCATCGAACCCCTCACCACCCTCATCCACCGCTTCGCCGAACTGCACCCGTCCGTGACGGTGAGCACCCAGGCGGCCTTCACCCCGGACGAAGTCGTCTCCCTGGTCCGCAGCGGCGCCTGCGAACTGGGCCTGCTGGGCTCGGCGAGCCCTGTGACCCCGTCCGGACTGGACGTCCTGCACATCGAGGACCAGCCGTTCGTGGTCGTCGCCGCGCCCGGCGGCAGCCTCCTGGACGGTGTCACGATCCATCCCGAGGACCTTGCCGGGCAGCGACTGATCGCGTCCCGCACGGGCAGCCTGATGCGCAGCATCGTCGACGATGTCACCGCGGGAGGCGCCGGCACGGAGATCGTGACGGTCGTCGACCACCGCACGTCCATCCTGCCGCTGGTCCTCACCGGGGTGGGCGTGGCCGTGCTGCCCTCGTCCTGGACGCGCCTGGCCCGGCGCTGCGGCGCCGTGGTGGCGCCCGTCGAGCCGACCGCCCACCTGCATGTGACGATGGTCAGCCTGCCCGCCCATCTCACCCCGGCCGCCCGCGCCTTCCTCGCCCTGACCAGATCGCTGGCCGAGCGCCGGGGAGGCGACACCTGAGCCGAGTCCGCCGTCGGATCTATCGGCTGAGTCTATGGGTCGCATCGGAAGCAGGTCTTGGACGCGCCCCTACGGCGCTGTGTTGACTCGAACCGACCGCACACAGTGAGCCGGAGGTCCCCATGCCAGCACCCCGCACGTTCCGTATCGCAGCCATCCCCGCCGACGGCGTGGGCAAGGAGGTCGTCGCCGCCGGGCGTGCCGTCCTCGATGCCCTGGCCGAGAACTCCCGGGGCACCGACGACGCGTTCGCCTTCGCCTGGGAGGAGTTCCCCTGGGGCTGCGAGTTCTACGAGCGCACCGGCAAGATGATCGACGACGACGGCCTGGACCGCCTCAAGGACTTCGACGCCATCTACTTCGGCGCCGTCGGCTGGCCGACCGTCCCTGACCACATCAGCCTGTGGGGTCTGCGTCTGAAGATCTGCCAGAACTTCGACCAGTGGGCCAACGTCCGCCCCGTGAACTTCCTCCCCGGCGTCACCAGCCCGCTGCGCAAGGCCGACGACACCGAACTCGACTGGGTGGTCGTGCGGGAGAACAGCGAGGGCGAGTACGCCGGTCTCGGCGGTCGCAACCTCGGCGGGCGTGGGCCGGGCGGCGAAGTCGCCGTCCAGTCGGCCCTGTTCACCGAGGTCGGCTGCGAGCGCATCATGCGCTTCGCCTTCAACCTGGCCCGCACCCGGGCGCACAAGAAGGTCTCGTCGGTGACGAAGAGCAACGCCCAGCAGTACGGCATGGTGCTGTGGGACGACGTGTTCAAGCGGGTCGCCGCCGACTACCCGGACGTGGAGACCGAGAGCGTCCTCGTCGACGCGATGTCCGCGAAGTTCGTACTGAAGCCGGAGGACCTGTCGGTCGTGGTCGCCTCCAACCTCAACGCCGACATCCTCTCCGACCTGGGCAGCGCCCTCGCCGGCAGTCTCGGGCTCGCCGCTAGCGCCAATCTCAACCCGGAGCGCCGCTTCCCCAGCATGTTCGAGCCCGTCCACGGCTCCGCGCCGGACATCGCGGGGCAGGGTCTGGCCAACCCGATCGGCGCGGTCGGCAGTGCGGCACTGATGCTGGAGCACTTCGGCCTGCCTGACGAGGCGGCCCGTCTCCTCAAGGCGATCGAGGCCACAACCGCCGCCGGGATCCTGACCCGCGACGTCGGCGGTACGGCCTCGACGGACGCCGTCACCAAGGCGCTCATCGACGCGCTCAAGAGCTAAACGGCCGTCCTGCCTGGTCGCTTGCCGCCGGGCGGCCGGAGCACAGCCGCGATCGAATGCGTGGTGCTCTCCTTCACCTGCTGAGCCTCTTCCGACCTGCCGACCTGCCGACCTGCCGACCTGCCGACCTTGCGGTGCGCGGCCTTGTCCTTGAGCCCGGTGTTGATGCAGGGGCGGTCGCCGAGCACGGTCACCCCTCGCCATGCTCGGCCAGGCCCGAGTTCCATCAGGCCTTCACATCTCGGTCGTGGCCGGCACCGGATCCCGCCGTGCGCTGCGGGGGCCCAGACAGTGGGGGAGCGAGAGCACACGGCGGCGCCGAAGAGGGGGAGGGGGTGGGTGATCAGCGGGGCAAGCCCAGGCCCCGGGCGATCATGCCGCGCTGGATGTCGTTCGTTCCGCCGCCGACGACATACATGATGGACAGACGCAGGCCGTACTCGAAGGCCCCGCCGCCGAGCGCGCCGGGTGCGGATGCCGATAGCGCGGCGTCAGGGCCGAGGATGTCCAGGACGGCCTCGCCGAACCTCTCGGCGAGTTCACCGGCCAGGACGCCGGCCATCGGGGCCGCGAGGCGCTCGCTGCTGCTCTGGCCGGCGGCTTGGAGCCCGGCCGCGACCAGGACACGGGTGGCCTGCACACCGACAGCCAGTTCCGTCACCAGAGCGCGGGCGTGGGAGCCGCGCGGGCCGGCTGCGGCGCCGGAGCCCTGGCGGGCGAGGGCCAGCAGGTCGTCGAGTTGGCGGTGCAGAACGGCGGCGATGTTGCCCATGGCGACGCGCTCGCTCGCCAGGGAATCGGTGATGACCTTCCAGCCAGCGTTCACCTCGCCCACGCGCAGATCGTCCGGGACCCGGACATCGTCGTAGAAGACAGTGCAGGAGATCTCGCCGGACAGCGCCCGGTGCTGCTGCACGGTGATGCCGGGAGTGTTCATAGGGACAAGGAACATGGTGATGCCCGCGTGCCGGGGGGTGGCGTCGGGGTCGGTCCGTACCGCCAGCCACACCCAATCCGCCTCGTGACCGCCGCTCGTCCACAGTTTCTGCCCGTTGATCACCCAGTCCTCTCCGTCGCGGACCGCGCGGGTGCGCAGCGAGGCGAGGTCGGAACCGGCCTCCGGCTCGCTGTAACCGAGGCAGAAGGTCAACTGTCCGTTGCGGACGAGCGGCAGGAACCGTTCCTTCTGCTGCGGTGTGCCGTGCCTGAGGACCGAGTCGCCGAGCAGCGAGACAGCGCCGAGCGCCTTGATGACGGGCGCCCGCCGGTAGGCGGCCTCCTCGTTGAGGACGACCTGTTCGCTCAGCGGGGCACTCCGGCCGCCCGCCTCCTCGGGCCAGGTCAGGCCGAGCCAGCCGCGGTCCGCGACCGCTCGCACCAGTTCCGCGTCCTCTCCCATCTCGATGCGGCCGAGCTTTTCGGCGTACATGTCGAAGAAGGCGCGGACCTCGGTACGGAACGCCTCGCCCGTCTCGCCCAGCTCGCCCTTCGGCAGTGATCCGGTGCCCTCGACGAGGGTGTCGGCCACGTCGCCGCAGGCGCGGGGCAGGTTCCGCAGACGGGCGAGGTCGCCGTGGACGCGGCGGAACAGCCAGGGGGCGTCGTGCTCCTCGAAGTAGCCGATGGCTGCGAGAGTGTGGTGTGCTCCGAGCTGGACGCGGGGGGCGGCGGTACGGGCGTGCTCGATGGCGATCTCGGCTGAGAGGAGCCGGTCGGGCAGATTGTGCTCCAGAGCCTGTACGGCGTCGGCGACCAGCAGGTTGCCCGCGCCGACGTCGATCTGGCAGGTGGCGGTGCGCTGCTGGACGGCCCCGAAGGAGCCGATGATCTTGCCGAACTGGCGTCGTTGCGTGGCATGCTCGACGGCCATCTGATGGGCGTGCTCGGCCGCCGCGAGGGCACGGACGGCCAGCTGGAGGCGGAGCAGGACCACTGCCTCGTCGGCGGTGTCCGCGGCGATTTCCATGGTGAGTGCTGGCTCACCCGGTGTCACCGTGGACCAGGCCGGGACGGCGAGGCCGGCCGTCTCCTCCGTCTGTGTCACGGGGCGTAGCACCGCCGTGCCGCCGGCCGCGGGGAACGTGAGCAGGTGGGTGGCCTGCCGGCCTGCGTCCAGGTGCCGGACCTGCGGCTCGCTGCCGTCGCCGACACAGGCGACGACGCGCACCTCGCCTCGGCCGATGCCGTCGATCAGGTTCTCGTCATGGGCGAGGAGACGGGTGGCCACGAAGGCGTCCATCACGGGCAACGGGCAGGCCACCCGGCCCAGTTCACGCACCGCTGCGACAGCGGCAGCAAGTGCTCCTGCGGCGCCGAGCTCCAGCCAGCCCTGCTCGGCGGCGGACTGCCACAATTTCAGCAGATCGGCCTCGGGGGCGGTGACGGGGCCGGGCCAGTGGCGCGTGAGCGTCCCTTGCACGCTCTGGGCGAAGCTCGACACCTCGTCAGGGGTCATGGGAATCAGAGGGGCGGCGGCAGGCATGCGGTTCCTCACAGGTTGGAGCGGTTCAGGGCGTTCACCGAACAGAGTCCGTCGGCGATGCGTGCGGCCCGGCGGCCGCCTGTGTCGCGGCGAAGGCAGGAGGCGCGGCGCTGCGGGGTGGGCCCGCTTGCTGCGGGAGGCCGAGGCGGCGGTTGGGGCGTCGGCCCGTGCCTCGGCTCAGAAGGTGAGGACGGGTTTGACGACGTCTGTCTTCATGGCCGCGACCGCTTCGTTGATCTCCTCGAAGGGGAAGGCGGTGACGATCCGGTCGACGGGGAAGCGGCCCTGCGCGTGCCAGTCGAGCAGGAGCGGGACGAAGTCCTGCGGATTGGCGTCGCCCTCGATGCAGCCCCGGATCGTCTTTCCGTAGCCGATGAGGTCTCTGACGTCGATACCGGCGTCCGTCGGGCCGACGGCGACGAGGGCCAGCGAACCCAGAGGAGCGAGCGCCCGGGCGGCGTCGCGGATCACCGTGGGGACCCCCGTGGTGTCGAAGGCGTGGGTGGCGCCTCCCGAGGTGAGGTCCCTGATCCGGCCGATGGTGTCCTCACCGGATGCGTCGAGTGTGTGGGTGGCGCCCACCTGCGCCGCCAGATCGAGCCGCTGCTTGGAGAGGTCGACGGCGACGATAGTCTCGACGCCCAGCGCGGCCCCCGCCATGACCGCGGCCATGCCGACCCCGCCGGTTCCGAATACGACCAGGCTGGAGTCGGGGCCGGGCCGCAGCACGTTCACCACCGATCCCGCGCCTGTCTGGAACCCGCAGCCCATGGGCGCGGCGGTCATCAGGTCGGTGCCCTCGGGGACGACGACCACGTTCTCGCGCGTGGTGATCGCATGGCGGGCGAAGCTCGACTGGCCGAAGAAGGAGGACCACGCGTCGCCGTCCCGGCCTGTGAGGGTCGCGCTGCCGTCTGGGCGGCGTCCGGCGGCGTTGAGGGCCTCGAACCGCTCGCAGTACGACCGGTGTCCGGTGGCGCACCGTGTGCAGGTGCCGCAGCTGCCGTAACTCAGGACGACGTGGTCGCCGGGCCGCACGCCGGTGACCTCGGCGCCGGTTGCCTCCACGACACCGGCGCCCTCGTGCCCGAACACGGCGGGGATGCCGGCGGGCAGCATGGCCTTGGTGGCCAGATCGGTGTGGCAGACGCCGGTCGCCGTGAGGCGGACGAGGATCTCGTCGGGGCGCGGGTCGGATATCTCGATGTCCTCCATCGTGAAGCCGGTGTCGGGTCCGCGGGAAACGGCGGCCTGGGTGCGCATGTCGTCCTCCTGGCGCAGGCGGTCTTCTCAGGGCCGGCCCGCAGGCTCGACGTCGAGGCTGCGGTGCCGGATGGCGTCGAGGGTGTGGGCCACGAAGCCGCGCAGGGCATCCGTCTCGGCCTTTCCGGCCGGGGGCAGGATCTGCTGGGCGAGCCCGATCGCAGAGGTGCTCGCGGCCACGGTCCGGCGGTGGCTGAACGTCAAGAAGCCGGTCTTCCCGGAGTACGCGCCCATGCCGCTGCGCCCGACGCCGCCGGACGGCGCGCCCTCGATCCCCCAGTGGATGGCCAGATCGTTGCGGGAGACACCGCCGGAGGTGCTCCGCGTGATGAACCGCTGGAACTCGCTTCCGTCGGATCCGAAGAAGTAGGCGGCGAGCGGGCTGGGCCGGGCGTTGACGTAGGCGATGACCTCGTCGAGATCGTCGTACGGGTACACGACGAGGACAGGTCCGAAGACTTCCTGCGACGCGATGGTCATGTGCTCGGTCACGTCCAGCAGCACAGTGGGTGCTATGCGACGTCCGGCGCGCCGGGGCAGGACGTCAACTTCCTCCGACGCGGCGATGGTCACTACGCGCGCGCCCTTCGCCTCGGCGTCGGCGACGAGCGCCGTGACCCGGTCGAAGTTCTTGTCGTCGACGATGGAGACCACGTCCGGGTTGTCCAGCCAGGTCGGGAAGTGGGCGCGGACGGACCGCTGGCAGTGGTCGACGAACTCATCGAGACGGGCGCGGGGTACGAAGACGTAGTCCGGGCAGAGGCAGATCTGACCGCCGTTCAGCAGCCGTACGCCGCAGATGCGTTCGGCGGCCCGGGCGACGTCCGCGTCCGAGCCGAGGACGACGGGGTTCTTCCCGCCCAGCTCCAGTGTCACCGGGACCAGGTTCGCCCCGGCGGCCGCGGCCACCTTGGCGCCGACCCCGGGGGAACCGGTGAAGATGAGGTGGTCGAAGGGGAGTGAGGAGAACGCCGCCGCGGTGGTGACATCGCCGCGTATGACGACCACTTCCTGGGGGGACATGCGCGTGGCCACGGCCTGGGCGAACACCTCGGCGGTCCGCTCGGGTACCTCCGAGAACTTGATCATCACGCGGTTGCCGGCGGCCAGCGCCTCGATCGCGGGCTGGACGACCAGGGCGACCGGGAAGTTCCAGGGCCCGACCACGCCGACCACGCCCTTCGGGCGGGTCTGGATGAAGGCGGGCGTCCCGGCTTCGGCGGAGCCGGGGACCTCCTCATCCGCCATCCACGCCTCCAGGTTCCGGCGGATCGCCTCCACGCCGGGGATGGCGCTGACGATGTCGCTCGCCAGGTTCGCCAGCGCGGGGCGCGAGCCGAAGTCGGCGTCCAGGGCGGCGGACAATTCCTCGGCGTGTTCCAGGACGCAGGCGAGGAAGCGGTCGATGCGTTCGAGCCGCACGCCGACGGAGGGAGGTCCTTCTTCCAGGAAGGCGGCTCGCTGCGCGTCAAGGAGACGGCGCTGGAGGTCGGGCGAGGGATCGACCGGCAGGGGTGTGGTGACGTCCGGTGGCAGAGTGCTCATCTGGGGTCTTCTCCCGTGCGGCGTTCAGACGGTGGGGCGGAAGACGGGGATCGCCTCGCCGCCCTCGGGGCGTTCGAAGGCGACGACGACGGACATCCCGGCCCAGGGGCGCTCCCCGGGGCCCAGGTTCCGCAGGGGGGCGTAGAGCCAGGGCCCCTCGGTGAGTTCGATGAGCGCTGACACGGCCTCGGAGGCGGGAGCGCCGTCGCGTGGACGGCCATGGACGGCGGTCCACGCGACCACGGTGCCGGTGCCGGCGGCCGCCGCCCAGGTCGCCGCAGGGGTGTGGCAGACGGGGCAGGCGCCGGACTGGGGGGCGGCGTGCGCCCCGCAGGCGGTGCAGCGGCGGATCAGGAGTTCGCCGCGTGCGGTGGAGTCGAAGAAGACTTCGGTGGCGGTGTCGCGGTGGATGACGGGCACGGTCATGGTGGCTCCAGGGCTCAGGCGTGGGGGTGGGGGCTGAGGACGAGCGTCGAGTGGTGGGCGAAGCAGCCGCCGTTGCCGCTGACCAGGACGACGTCGTGCCGGGGCACCTGGCGTTCGCCCGCCTCGCCGCGGGCTTGGATGACGGCCTCGGACAGCGGGGTCATGCCCCACAGGTAGTACGAGGAGAGCTGACCGCCGCCGGTGTTGACCGGCAGTGACCCGCCCGGGGCGAGCGCCCCGCTCGCCGCGAAGGCCCCGCCCTCGCCCTTGGCGCAGAAGCCGTAGTCCTCCAGGGTGAGGAGCACCGTGAAGGTGTAGCAGTCGTACAGTTCGGCCACGTCAATGTCCTCGATGGTGACCCCGGCCATCTTCAGGGCCGCCGGGCCCGCCTGGGCGGCGCCGCTGACCAGGCCGAGGTCGCTGTCGCGGTTCATCGGGTAGCCGGGGTGGGCCTGCGCCCAGCCCAGCAGGTGGACCGGTGGCTTGCGCAGATGGGCGGCGCGTTCGGCGGTGGTGACGATCACGGCGACGCCGCCGTTGCTGACCAGACAGCAGTCGAGCAGATGCAACGGCTCGGCGATCAGCCGCGACGCCTGATGGTCCTCGACCGTGATCGGGTCACGGAACTGGGCCCGTGGGTTCATGCCCGCCCAGGCCCGCTGGGCCACCGCGATGTGGGCCATCTGCTCGCTGGTGGTGCCGTAGGTCTCCATGTGGCGGCGGGCGGCCACCGCATACTGCGGGGTGGCGCTGATCATCCCGGCCGCCGCGGTGAGTCCCAGCCAGCCCGACGTGCCCAGACCCGCACCTGAATACAGGGCGCCCGCGGAGGTCTTCTCCTTGAGCGGTGCGTCGGCGAAGACGCAGGCGATGGCTTCGGCCATGCCGGCGCGGACCGCCATCGCGGCGTACTGCACCATGCCGCCGGCGGTGGAGCCGTACGCCTGCATCTCGGACAGCAGCCGCAAGTCGCGCAGGCCCAGTTCGGTCTGCAGGCTAAGCCCCACGCCCGGCATGACGCCGCTGCTGGTGAGCAGGCCGTCGATGTCGGAGAGGGCGAGACCCGCGTCGTCGGCGGCGCGGCGGACGGCGTCGGCCGCAAAATCGGCGGCGCTGCGGCCGTACACTTTGCCCGTCTCCGTGATGCCGAGGCCGGCGATGACCGGGCCTCGGGCGGTGTCAGTGGTCACGATGGTCAACTGCCTTTCTCCGCGGACCGGTTGTCAGCGGGCTTGCCAGACGGGGACACGCTTCTCGGCGAAGGCCCGCGGGCCTTCCTGCGCGTCCTGGGACACCCAGATCCCCTGTGCTTCCTGGTCGGAGAGCTTCCAGGCGCTCTGCTCGGTATCGATCCGTCCGTCGTTGATGCCGCGCGCGATGCGCTTGCTGGCCTGGACGGAGAGCGGGGCGTTGGCGGATATACGGTCGGCCAGGGAGAGTGCCTCGGCCAGCACCTGGTCACCGGGCACGACCCGGTTGACCAGGCCGAGCGACCTGGCGGTGGTGGCGTCCAGCGTGTCGCCGGTCAGCAGCAGTTCCATGGCGACCTTGGGCGGCAGCTGGGCGGCGAGACGGAAGGCACCGCCGGCGCCGGCGAGCAGGCCCCGCTTGACCTCCGGCAGCCCGAAGGACGCATCCTCTGACGCCACGACGAGGTCACTGGCCAGTGCGATCTCCGTGCCGCCGCCGAGGGCGAAGCCCCGCACGGCGGCGATGGTCGGCTTGCCGATGTGGTGGTTGACGTAGGCGGCGAAGCCCCATTCCTTCGTTTCCGGCGGCATGATGTCCTCGCCGCGGGCGACCGCTTTGAGGTCCGCGCCCGCGCTGAACGCCTTGTCGCCGGCGCCGGTGATGATGACGACGCGGACCTGCGGATCACGGTCGGCCTCCTCCAGTGCCGCGCCGATACCTCGGGTGACCGCCGCGTTGATCGCGTTGCGGACCTCGGGCCGGTTGAGGGTGATGACCATGACGTGGCCGTGACGCTCCACCAGGACCGGCTGGGGGGTGGGATTCATGGGGGGTGTCTCCTTGGCGGACGCGTAGGTTTCAAGCACTCCTCGGGCGATGAGCTGGTCGATGTCGGCGTCGGACAGACCGAGGAGTTCGCGGCTCAGCTCGCGGGTGTGTTCGGCGGGCAGCGGAGCGGGGCGCAGTGGCGGGTCGGCGAGGTGGAAGGAGTGGGCGAGGCGGGCCTCGGTGGGCAGCGGCTCATCGAGCGTCGGCTGCCGCAGCTCGGCGAAGAAGCCGCGCGCCGCCAGGTGCGGGTCCCTCAGCAGCTCGCCCACACGCAGCATGGGCGCCGCCGGGACGCCAGCCGTCTGGAGCAGCTCGGTGACCTCGTGAGGGGTGCGTGTCTGCGTCCAGGACGAGATGGCCTCGTCGATCCGGGCTCGGTGGGCGCGGCGTCCCTCGGCGTCGGCCAAGTCCGGGTCGGCGGCCAGGTCGTGGCATCCGACGGTGGCGGACAGCCGCTGCCAGTCGGCCTCGTCGCGTACCCCGATCACACACCACTGATCGTCTCCCGCGCAGGGGTACACCCCGTCCGCCGTCCCGTGCGGCAATCCCGGGACGAGCCACTCAGCCGTCAACTGCTCCGCCAGCGCGTCCAGGATGACCTCGGCCTGCGCGATGCCGACCGTTCCGCCCCGCCCCAGGCGGCGCAGCCGAACCAGCAGGGCGATCACGGCCGCCGCACCGACCCGTGCCACCACGTGGTCCGGATAGATCGTGATCGAGTCGCTGTGTCCGTTCGCGTCGCCCGGATAGCGCCACAGGTCGCTCAGGCCGGTCGAGGCGCGCACCAGCGGGCCGTAGCCCAGACGGCGGCTCCACGGTCCGCTCGCCCCGAAGGCACTGCTGTCGGCGATCACCAGGTGCGGGTTGAGGGCCAGGAGGACGTCAGGACCGAGCCCGAGGGAGTCGAGAGTGCCGGGCTTGAAGTTGGACAGGACGACATCCGCTTCCGCGGCGAGCTGCTTGAACAGGGCGACGCCCTGCGGATCGCGCAGATTCAGACCCAGTCCGCGCTTGTTGCGGTGTCCCCAGGAGGCCGACGCGGTGATCACTTCGCCGGTGAGGGACTGCCGTCCACCGTCGGGGAAGGCACGGTTCTCCACCTTGATCACGTCGGCGCCGTGGTCGGCCAGCATCCGGCCGAGCTCGCCTCCGGCGACGATCACGCCGAGGTCAAGGACGCGCAGCCCGGCGAGGGGGTGTGTGCGCTCGGGCCGCGCGTTGTGCTGACGCGTCTGGGGCTGTCGTGCCCCAACCGCGGCGCGGATCTCGGCGAACACTTCGCCGTTGTGTTCTCCCGGTAGCGGAGCCCGGCGGTGCGCAGCCATGCGGACGCCGTCGATCTCCAGGAAGCCCGTGGGCACGCGTGCCGCGAGAGCGGGGGAGAGCTCCGTGTCCGTGAGCGCACGGCGCTCCAGGTAGTGCTCGGCGTGCAGAGCCTCGCCCGGGCTCAGCACGGCCGCGATGGGGACTCCGTGCTCCTGGCCTTGGCGTACGAGGTCGTCGCGGGTGCGGTCCGCGAACAGGGCGGCGATCAAGGCATGGATCCGGTCCGCTTCCTGGAACCGGAGGGCGATCCTGTCGTAGCGGGGATCGGTGAACTCCTCCGGTTCCCCCAGCCAGGCCCGCATGCCGTGCCACTGCCGGGGGTTGAGCACGGCGATGCGGACCAGGCCGTCGGCACAGGGGAAGATCGGGTACAGGTGCCCGGCCGCGGGGCGTCCGGGCGGCAGGTCGGCGGGGCGGAGCCCGCCGGTGGCGGAACCGCCCATGCCAAAGCCTGGGTCGATGACCTGGGTGGTGGCCTCGTGCACGGAGAAGTCGACGTGGTCGCCATGCCCGGTTTGAAGGCTGTTGTAGTGGGCGAGCAGCGCCACCAGAGCGGCCTGGATGTTGGCGGCCTCGGTGACGATCGAACCGGGCGGCGGCAGCGGCGGGCGCCCCGGCAGGCCGGAGCGGGACAGGAGGCCGCTGAGGGCCGCGTGCACAGCGTCAGTCGCGGCGTAGCCCACATATGGTCCGGTCAGCCCGAAGTCGCTCACCGTGAGCAGCACGAGCCGCGGGTTGCGGGCTGCCACCCGCTCGTATGTCAGGTCTTGCGTACTCGGCCGTTCGGACTCGACCCAGATGTCCGCCGTCTCCAGCAGCGCGAGCAGAGCACGGCGGCCCTCCTCGGTCTCCGGATCGAGGATGACGCCCCGCTTGCCCGCGTTGCGGACGGCGAAGTAGAGACTGGTCTCCTCGTGCAGCGGCGCCTTACGTCGGGCGCGGGCGCCGCCTGGCGGTTCCACCAGGATCACGTCGGCACCCAGGGACGCGAGGAAGCGGCCCACTCCCTCGCCCCGCCCGTCGGTGGTGTCCACCACCCGCACCCCTTGCAAAGGGGCCTGCGTGACGCCGCCGATCACTGTTTCGCTCATCGTCCGCCTCCGAAACCGGGCCTGCCGCGCCGCACACCGACGCGAGGCATGGCGGACCTGCCCGAGGCCGAGGCGAAGGGGGTCACGTCCGGGGCACGGGGAACACACGGCCGTACCAGCGCGCGTCGGAGATCTGTGGCAGTTGCATGTCGGCCGTTTGAACTCCGCGTTTCCGTGACCCAGCCTCGCCCCGGGCGAAGGCATCTGTACACGTCCGTTTCGCTGATGTGCACGTGTCCGCAACGGCAACGTCGCAGGTGTCTGGAGCCGGGCGCGGGACCGGTGATCTACTGGCCTCGTGGACATCCAGCAGCTCCGCTACTTCCTCGCCGTCGCTGACGAGTTGCACTTCGGCAGGGCAGCGGAGCGCCTGCACGTGACCGCCTCACCGCTGAGCCGCCGTATCCGGGAGCTCGAGCACGAACTCGGCCGTGAGCTGTTCGTCCGTGAGCATCACCACGTGGAACTGACATCCTTCGGTGACGTCTTCCGTGAACGGGCGCACGAGGTGGTCCGCGCCTTCGAGGGCCTGCGCGACCTCGCACGCGACCATGCGGATGCCGTGCTCTGCCGGGTCGGGGCGGCTCCGCTGGCCCCGCCGAAGGTCCTGGACGCCGTCCTTGACGTTTACGCAGAGATCGCCCCGGACGTCGAACTGCCCATCACTCTCGCTCCCTCAGCCGAACTCCTTGAGGAATTGACCGCGGGCCACATCGACCTGGCTGTCGTGCATCTCCCGGTCGGCCAAGCCGACCTTGAGAGCCTGCTCATCTCCCGGGGCTCGTTCGGCGTGGCGATGACGGCCGACGACGAGTTCGCCGACCGCCCCTCGCTGACCCTGCGGGACCTGCGCCGCCGTCAGGTGCTCATGACCTCTGCCAAGGTGCATCCCTCGGTGGTGGCCGAGAGCAGGGCGGCGCTGGTGGAGGCCGGGGTCACCCGACTGGTCGACCTTCCGCACAACGACCTGGTACAGCTCGCCGCCCATGTCCTGCGCACCGGCGCTCTGGCGATCACCGTTCTCGGTGACGACCTCCCCGCCACGCGGATCTACGATTCCCCCGCCTTCCGCGTCGTGCCGCTCGACGAACCCGCAATGGGCCTGCGAGCCGGGCTCGCCTGGCGCAAGACCGCCGAGGAACACGTGCCGGGCCTCCGAGACGTGCTCGCCGCACTGAAGGAGCGCTATGAGGACGAACCCGTGACCTCGTGAACCGGCGCCGCCCCGGGGCCGGTTCCGGGCGCAGAACCGGGCCCTTCCTGCAAGTCCCTCAGCGGCCCACCCACCGCGGCTTGCGCTTCTGGGCGAAGGACAGCATGCCCTCGATGGCGTCCTCGCTGACGAAGAGTTCGTCCAGCACGGCGCTGGGGTGCCGGGTGGCCGCCACGGTGTCGGTGATGCCCGCGGTCTCGGTCATGAGCCTCAGGGTGGACCGTATCGCTGCCGGAGACCCTTCGAGGATCCGCGCCGCCATTTCCCGCGCGGCGGCCAAGGCCTTGCCGGGCCCGGTGATCTCGGTGACCAGGCCCCAGCGATGTGCCTCCTGCGCACCCATCCGACGGCCGGTCAGGAGCATCTCGGTGGCGACCTTGGGCGGCAGCGCTCGCGCCAGCCGGATTGCCCCGCCTTCGCCGGCCACCAGACCCACCCGGACCTCGGTGAACGCGAACTGCGCGGTGGCGTCGGCGACGATGAGGTGGCAGGCGAGGGCGATCTCGAAGCCGCCGGCCATGGTGTAGCCGTTCACCGCGGCGATGACGGGTTTGGTCATGCCTTCGCGGTGGGTGAGGCCGCCGAACCCGTTCTTGGGCACCCACATCGGCTTGCCCGAGGAGGAGTAGCGCAGGTCGTTACCGGCGCAGAATGCCTGCTCTCCGGCGCCGGTGATGATGGCGACCCACAGGTCGGGGTCAGCGAAGAAGCAGTCGAAGGCGTGCTCCAGCTCGTCGTTCGCCATCGGGTGCAGGCAGTTGCGCACCTCCGGTCGGTTGATGGCCACCTCCAGGAGGTGGCCGTCGCGGCGAACGGTGATGTGCTCGTAGGACTCGCGCAAGACAAGCGGGGGAGTGGGCAGGAGCTGTTCCATCCGCTGCGGCGTGGCGGTGACCCGGTTGCCGTACCCGAAGGAGCGCACGAAGACGCGCTCGCCGATGGGCTGTTCGGCCACGAGCAGGTCGAGCATTTCGGTGTCGCCGGGCTGTGTCATGGCCACGAAGCGGCGGCCGTCCCGCTCCAGCCGGCCGATGACGATCCCCGTCTTGTCGCCGGATCGCCCGTATTTGACTGTGAACGTCTCGATCGTTGCCCACCCGTCGGCGTGCTTCGCCTCCACGGGGGCGGGCACCGTGTCGAGCTCGGACTGCAGATCGGCGTCGTTGGAGGGTTTCCACTCGGCCGGTGCGGTGGAGTAGACGCCGACCGAGTACTTGCTGAGGAAGCCGCCGTTGGCGCCGACGAACCCGAAGGAGCCGGGCGCGCTACGGGCCCGGTGCACCGTCTCGGCGAGGCCGTGCATCGAGTAGTTGTTGCCCGGACCGCCGAAGAACGGCAGCCCGCCGGTGAGGGTGAGACCGCGCGGGTCGTCCTCCTTGAGACCGAGGCCCTCGGTGACGGCGAAGACGGCCACAGGGAAACAGCTGTAGAAGTCGAAGGTAGCCACCTCGTCCACGCCCACGCCCGCCATGTCGAGTGCGCCGCGTGCCGCCGCAACCGCTGCGGGAGCCGAGCCGAAGTCGGCACGGTCCATCAGGTCGCGTTCACGCAGGTCGGCGCGGCCGTGCAAAAACACCCACCGCTCCTGCGGCACGCCGAGCCGACGGGCCGCTGCGACGGACATGAGCAGGACGGCCGCGCCCTGGTTGACCTTGTCCCGGGCCACGACATAGCGGGTGTAGGGATCGGCGAGGAGGCGGTTGTCCCCGGTCGGCGTGACGAGTTCCGCCGCGGACCGCTCGACGGGAGCCGCGGCATGCGGGTTGGCCGCGGCGACCTTCGTGAACGGTGCGAATAGCCGGCCGACGGAGGCGGCGTATTCCTGCCGGGACTGCTTGAGCCGGGCCCGGCGGGCGTTCTCCAGCAGGGCGTACTGGGAGGGCGCGTCGGTAAGCCCATGAGCGCTGCGGTGCATACTCGCCAACCCCTGCATGCCGTACCCACGGTCCTCCAGCTGGCCGCCCACCTGCTCGGACCAGTCGGGTCTGTCCTCGGCTCCGGTGAGAGCCTGCGCGGTGGAGATGGCCTCAGCGCCGAAGACCAGGGCCACCTCGCACCGGCCTGCCGCGATGGCGCCGGCGAGTTCGTTCACCAGATGCTGCGGGCTGTGGCCGCCCGTGATCTCCAGGATCGCCCGGCGCGGGTCCGCCCCCAGACGAGCGGCCACCGACCGCGGGAAGTTGTCGGAGCGACCAAGCGGGGCAGGCATTCCGGGCGCCGAGATCTCGAACTGGCGTACCCCAGCGACCGTGTCGATGGCAGCCGTGACCTCCGTCGCGGCGCCGCTGTCCGCGAGGGCCTCCCGGGCGGCGTCGGCGGCGAGTTGGACGGGCGAGCGCTTGCGATAGCCGGGGCTGCCCAACTGCTCGGACACCTGGCCGACACCGACGAGCACGGGGGTGCGGGGGTCGAGTCCGTCGTACTGCATCTGGGTTCCTCTGGTCCGTGAGATCTGTGGTCCTGTCGGTGTTGCGTGCGCCCTGATCACCGCGCGCCGGTGAGCCGCAGGGACTCCTCCCACAGCCGGTCGGCGCCGGCCGGGTCGAGGGCGTAGGGGGCGACGGCGTTCATGTGCTCAGCGGCTTGCGTGGTCATCGACGGCGGGCTGGTTACGGGCACCGCCTCGGCGCAGTCCGCGAAGTACCGGCCGCTGACGCCCTCCAACAGCGGCGACGCGGCGGCCAGGACCGGGGTGGCCGCGCCCTGCGTCGCCGTCTTGATCAGATCCTTGACGCCCTTGAGCATCTCGCCCATGCCCTGTGACCGTGGCACGTTGCGGAAGAGGTTGGTCATGGCGGTGCCCGGCGAGGCTGCGTTGACGGAGATCCCGTCGTCGGCCCAGCGCGCGGCGGCGCCGACGGCGAAGAGGATGTTGGCGGTCTTCGACTGTCCGTAGGCGAGCATCGGGTCGTACGGCCGGAAGGCGAAGTGGAGGTCGTCGAGGACGACCGGCGACGACAGGTGCATGCTGGAGCTGACCGAGACGACCCGTGCGTCCCCGGCAGCCGTGAGTGCCCTGTGCAGGCCCACCGCGAGGGCGAAGTGCCCCAGGTGGTTGACGGCGAACTGCTTCTCCCAGCCGTCCGGAGTCAGTTCCCGTTCCGGCAGCGCCATCACGCCCGCGTTGTTGACGAGGATGTGCAGGGGGCCGTCCCATGCGGCGACGAAGGCGGCGACCGACGTCCGGTCGGCCAGCTCCAGTTGAGCGATGTTGACGTCCTTGTTGCCGGTGTCGGCGGTGATGTCGGCTGCGGCCCGCTCTCCGGCCGTCGTGTCGCGCACCGCGAGGGTGACCTCGGCGCCGGCGGTCGCGAGGGCCCGGGCGGTCTCGAATCCGAGCCCGGAGGAGCCACCGGTGATGATTGCCCGCCTTCCTGCCAGGTCGACTCCGGCGACGACCTCGGCAGCGGTGGTGCGGAGTCCGAACGGTGTGTTGATGAGTGTCATGCCAGCAACGGTCGGCGAGCGTCCATGCGGTACCCAGTGCCCTGCCGACCCTAGGAGTGACAGGACCAGGCTGTGCGACGCCCGCGAATGGATCCGCCCCGCCCCGCGCCTTTCACGTTGCCCTTGCGGACACGTGCGCGTCAGGCAAACGGACATGTACGTGGGCTCCAGCCTGCGGCAAGGATGCACCTCGCCAGGTTGTTCATCGGTTCACGGGTCCTCCTCCCGGGGAGCTGGCCCTACGCAAAGGAGCGTCACGATGGCCTTCTTCATCCGGGACGACGACGTGCGGCTCTTTCATACCGACGAGGGCTCGGGGCCGGCGGTGCTGCTGTTGCACGGTTGGGCCTGCGACTCTCACGACTGGAGCTGGCAGATCCCCGACCTCCTGACGCAGGGATACCGGGTGATCGCCCTCGACCATCGCGGTCACGGCCGTTCGTCGGCGCCCCGCGGGGACTATCTGCCACAGACCCTCGCCGACGACGCCGCAGCCCTGATCGAAGCGCTGGGCATAGGACACGTCTTGGTGCTGGGCCACTCCATGGGCGCGGTGGTGGGCTCCGCGCTCGCCGTGCGCCGACCCGACCTCGTCAGGGCGCTCGTTCTTGTCGACCCCGTCTACACGGCCGACGACCTGACCGATCCCGTGGTCGAGGCCATGAGCGGACCGGGAGCCGCCGGGATCGCTGCGGAGGCGTTCGGCGGGGCCTTCTACACACCGCGTACACCGCCATTCCTCAGAGCGTGGCACCGGCGCCGGGTACTCGGCACGCCGGACCATGTCGTCGGCGGTTGTATCCACGGGCTGTTGGGCAGCGAGGGACTCGGGCGGTGGCGCAACGCCGCCGGATATCTGCGGGACCGCACCTGCCCTCGCCTGGCCGTGTACGCCGACGCCAAGGGCGCCGACCGGGAGCGCCAACTCCCACTGGGGCCGTACGACAAGGTCGAGGTGTGGGAGAAGAACGGGCATTTCCTCCACCAGGAGAACGCCGAGCGATTCAACTCCCGCATGCGGAGCTGGCTGAACGCACTCCCGGGGGCGCCTTCCTGAACAGCCCTAGAATCTCGGGCGGGTTCGGGTACTCCCGTCCCCGCCGCGGCCGGTCGGTCACCTCACCTCCGCACGTGGCCCCGCTGCAGGGCTGCGGGTCTCCGTCGGCGCATGGGCGTGTCGGCCCGGCGCGGGCGTGGACAATGCCACGCTCTACCGGCACTTCCCTGCTCGCGACGCCCTCCTCGTCGCGGTGTACACCGCCGAGGTCGAGGCACTGACCGACGCCGCCCGCGAGCTGTTGGAGACGACGCAGAACGGCCACGGGCTCAAGGCATGGCTGCGCGTAATCATCGACCACAGCACTGCCCGCAGGGGCCCGGCCCCGGCTTCGCTCTACACCGTCGGCGAGCGCAAGAATCTTGTCTGCCGCTGGCACGACCCGCTGGTGGCAACGACCACCGAACTGATCACCGACGGTCGCGAGCATGGCGCCGCCCATGGGGATGTGAGACCGGCGGAACTGCTCATGATGGCCTACCCCATCGCGGCCGTCGCCGAGTCCACCCCCGATGTCGGCGAACCTCTCCTTGACATCGCCTTCGACCGCATCACCCCCTGCTGAGCGCAGGAGACGTGCAGGCTCAGCTCATGGACGCTGGACGTCCTGGGCCGCGCGTTCGGTGTGAGTGGACTCCGGTGTGGAGGCGAGGGCGGCCAGCAGGGTGAGGCGCTCGGATGTGGGGGTGCCGGGTTCGGCGTGGTAGATGACGAGGGTCTGCCGGTCGGTGTCGGTGATCAGCAGTTTCTCTTGACGCAGTTCGAGGGGACCGACCTGAGGGTGTTCGAAGGTGAAGGCCCCACTGCGCTTGGGGCGGACCTCGTGCCGGGACCACAACTTGCGGAAGTGCTCGCTGCGTACGGACAGCTCGCCGACGAGCTCGTTGAGGGTGGGGTCGTCGACGTCGGGGCCGACGAGGGCGCGCAGTGCGGCGACCATGCCCTCGGCGTTGACGTCCCAGCCCCCGTACGTGGCGGCGGAGGCGGGCGCGAGAAAGGTGGAGCGGACCAGGTTGGTGCCGGGAGTGAGGATCGGAGTGAGGGCCTGGGCGAGCGGGTTGGCGGCGAGCACGTCCATCATGCGGCCGAGGACGTAGGCGGGCGTGTGCGGCCAGCTGCCGACGAGCTGCCGGATGCCGTCGGGGGCGCGTTCCGGGCGGCGGGGCGCCGGGCGCCGTCGGGAGCGCTCCGGGCGGGCGAGACGGTGCAGGTGGGCGTTGGCATCCCCGTCGAGGTGCAGGGCGCGGGCGAGGGCGTCGAGGACCTGCGCGGAGGGGTTGCGGTCACGGCCCTGTTCCAGGCGCAGGTAGTAGTCGGCGCTGATACCGGCGAGCAGGGCCAGTTCCTCCCGGCGCAGGCCGGGCACCCGGCGCCGTCCGGACGAGGCGAGACCGACATCCTCAGGGCCGATCTGCTCACGGCGGGCCCGTAGGTACTCGCCGAGGGCGTTGTCGTTCACCATGCCCTCCACGGTACGGCCGCCTGTCGCGCCGAACCTGGTCCTGTCACCCCCAGGATCGGCGGGGCTCTGGGTAAACCGTGGGCGGTGGCGCACCGTGGCAGTCATGACACGGATCCCGACGCCTCAAGGGCGCGGGATCGGCGCCGAGGTCGCCTTCGCCGTACGTGTCAGCGGCCGGTTCTTCGCCGACAGCGCCGAAGTGCTGCCGTCACCCGGCGGCCCCGCCGATGGCACCGGCCACCAGCGAGTTCATGCCTGCCAGCGCTCCCTACGCACCCGCCCCGGCGGGCGCCGACCGGCGGTGGGAGGACTCGCCACGGCTCATCGGCGTCCCGGCAGCCGGCTAAAAGTCAACGACCCCCTTCGAGGAGCCAGTTCGCATGTCCACAGGTCTTACCAACCCCACCCCCGCCCACGTCAGCCGTGAGGAACTCGACCGGCTCGTCGAACTGCAGCGGGCGGCCTTCCACCGGGAGGGCCCGCCCAGCGCGGAGGTCCGGCGCGGCCGGATCGACCGGCTGGTCCTCGCCGTACTCGATGCCGCCGACGAGCTCACCGCCGCCCTGACAGAGGACTTCGGCCGGCGGCCGGTGGCCCTGACCAAGGCGGGGGAGGTCCTCGGCCTGCTCGGAGAGTCGCAGGTATTGCGCGAAGGACTGGAGGAGTGGATGAAGCCGGTCCCAGTCGAGGGCCCGGTCCCGGCCTTCGTCCAGCAGCAGCCGCTTGGCGTCGTTGGGATCGTCACCGCGTGGAACCTGCCCGTCGGGCTGGCGGTCCGCCCGGCCCTGGACGCGCTGGCCGCCGGCAACCGTGTGATCATCAAGTTCACCGACGTCCACGTCCGCACCGGCGAGGTGTTCGCCCGTGCCGTGTCCAAGTACCTCGGCGAGGACGAGGTCACCGTGGTGTGCGGGGATCTGAAGACCGCCCAGGAGTTCTCGGACCTGCCCCTGGACCACATCCTGTTCACCGGCTCCCCCCAGGTGGGCAGGCTCGTGGGCCAGGCCGCCGCGGCGAACCTCGTCCCCGTCACCCTGGAGCTGGGAGGCAAGAACCCCGCCGTCGTCGCCCGGGACGCCGACCTGGACTTGGCCGCCGAGCGCATCGCCGGCAGCAGGATGAGCAACGGGGGCCAGGTCTGCCTCTGCCCCGACTACGTCTTCGTGCCCCGGGAACACCTGGACGACTTCACCGAGCGCCTGCGGGCCGCCCTGGTCCGCCTCTTCCCCACCTACACCGACCACCCGGCCGCGGTCTCCCTCGTCAACGACCGCAACTTCGACCGGGTCCTGGGCCTCGTCCGTGACGCCGAGGCGCACGGCGCCCGGAAGATCACCTCGGTCAACGAGGAGCCGTCCCGCGAGCTGCGCCTGATCCCGCCGACGCTGCTGCTGAACGTCCCGGAGGAGGCGGAGATCTCCCGGGAGGAGATCTTCGGGCCGGTGCTGGTGATCTACGCTTACGCCGACCCCGCCGAGCCCGTCGCGTACATCAACGCCCGCTCGGCACCGCTGGCCGCGTACTGGTACGGCGAGGACAGCGAGGACTTCCGGCGCTTCCTGGACGGTACGACCTCCGGCGGCGTCACCCGCAACGACGGCCTCCTGCACGCCGCCCTCAGCAACGCCCCCTTCGGCGGGGTCGGCGGCTCCGGATCCGGGGCGTACGGCGGCAGGACCGGCTTCGACACCTTCACCCACCGGCGCACCGTGGCCGCCCAGCCCGGCCCGCAGGGCGTCACCGCGACACTGGTCGGCGCCCCCGCGCTCGCCCCGGAGGTGGAGGCAGGCCTCGACCAGGCCATCAAGGTGTCGGCGGCGGAGATCCGGACCCGCCTCGGCCAGTTGACGAGCGGTTGACGCGGCGGCCCTGCACACGCCCTACCAGAGCCTGTGCAGGGCTGTTGGCCGTCTGCCCGCTGGCTCTGCTCATGAGAACGGGCTCTGGCACCACTTGTGTGATCGCGCTGAGTCACCAGGGCGATGTCTTGTACCGCCGCGACCGCCAACTTACTGGTCTGCAGTGTCCCCGCGAACGCCCCTCAGATCTCCTCGACGACCAGCGAGGACGTCGTGCCGTCGACATCCGCAGCCAAGGCCATGGTGTCGGCCGTGACGACGGTGCTGCGGCCAGAGAATCCGGCGTCCTCGTACAGGGTCACCCGGAAACCCTGGTCGACGGCCATGGAGCTGATGGTGTCGTTCAGGGCTCCCAGAGCCTCGGTGTCGTAACGGCCGATGGCCAAGTGGCGGTAGGCCCCCCGCATGTTGGGCTCCGCGTAGACGACGACTCCTCCGCCTAGAGACTTAGGCGGGACATTGCCCTCGTAGACCTTCACGTACAGCGTGGCCACGTTTTCGCCTCCACGGATCTCCCAGCTCGGACCGACGGCAGAAGTATGTCCGTATAGCAGGCGAAATAGTGGCCTAGTGGCGCTGTGTCCGGCGCGCCATGTCTGGGGGGACGGCGGGAACATGCGTGCCGGCTATCCGCCATCCTCACGGCGGGCCGTTCATCCATGCAGGTCATGGCTTCGGACTCTCCCGTAGCCGGAACCCCGCTGTGCCAAGCCCGCACAACGCCAGCGTGAATCGTGACGGAGTTCATTGCCGCCCTCTCGGCGTATGCGGGTCGTCGGCTCCGATTCGCCACCGTCGGTCGGGCCTCGCCCCATCCCCCTGACCAGGTGCGGCGCTTTTGCGCGGGAGGGGGGCCATGCGCCGGCCGGGACGGGACACCGACGCCTACGGGCCTACCCGCACGCGCTTGTCGATGTCGGGAACGGACGCGAACTGTGGCCCGCGTGCCTGTCAGTTGGCGGGTACCACCTGGGCGGCGAGGACGGCGGCGGCCATCAGTTCCTCGCGGGGCGCGTCGGAGGCGGCGTTGACGGCGAGGCCTTCGGCGGTGGCCATGAGGAAGCGGGCCAAGGTCTTACAGTCGGTGCCGGCCGGCAGGTCCCCGTCCGCCACGGCCTTCTCGAATCGGTCCTGTACGGCCCGCCGGTAGTCGTCGCGTGCGGCCTTGAGCACCTCCACGATCGCGCGGCCGTCCTCGCCGGAGGCCAGTCCCGCCTGCACGGTCAGGCAGCCGCGGGGCTTGCCCGGTGTGGTGTAGGCGTCGACCAGGCCGGTGAGCAGCCGTAGCGCGACGTCGCGCGCGGTGGGCTGGGCCAGCGCGTCGCGGGACAGCGGCGAGCGGGCATGGGCATAGCGGTCCAGGACCTTCTCGAAGAGCTGCTGTTTGTTGCCGAAGGCCGCATAGAGGCTGGGCGGGCGGATGTCCATGGCCTCGGTCAGGTCGGCGATCGAGGTGGCCTCGTAGCCCTGGCGCCAGAACAGTTCCAGCGCCACGTCCAGCGCGGCCTCCTCATCGAAGGCGCGCTTACCGCCTCTGGGCATGACGTTCTCCTCCCTTCCCGGGCCTTCGGGCACCCGGTTGCACGATCGCTTTAGCGGTCGTTACAGTGTAGCTGTTCACCGCTTTAGCGATCGCTACAAGGAAAGGTGGGTGGCTCTCATGGGCAAGCTGGACGGCAAGACCACGGTCATCACCGGCGGAAGCAGCGGGATCGGCCTGGCGACCGCCCGGACGTTTGTCGCCGAGGGCGCCCAGGTCTACATCACCGGCCTCGACGCCGAGGAACTGGCCGAGGCCCAGGCTCGGATCGGCGGCGATGTCACCGCCGTACAGGTCGACATCTCCCGTCTGGAAGATCTCGACCGTCTGTGGCGGCAGGTCAAGCAGGAGCGGGGAGGGGTCGACGTCCTCGTCGCCAACGCCGGCCGCGGTGAGCAGGCCACCCTGGCCCAGGCCACGCCGGAGCACTTCGACCGGATCTTCTCCGTCAACGCCCGGGGCACGTTCTTCACCGTGCAGAAGGCGTTGCCGCTGCTCAACGACAACGGCTCCGTCGTCCTGATGGCATCCGCCGGACACCTGAACGGCGCGGCGGAGCGCACCGTCTACAGCGCCACAAAGGCCGCCATCCGCTCCTTCGCCCGCACGTGGGCGAGTGAGCTGAAGGGCCGCGGGATCCGGGTTAACACGGTCAGCCCAGGACCCATCGACACCCCGATCATCGACACGCAGGACGACCCGGACGCCCTGCGCGCCGCCCTCGCGGCCATGGTCCCCCTGCGCCGCCTGGGCCGGCCAGAGGAGATCGCGGCAGCCGTGCTGTTCCTCGCCGCCGACGACAACCGCTACACCACCGGATCCGACCTCGTCGTCGACGGCGGCCACACCCAGATCTGACCACCACCACAACACCACGGCTGCAAAGCCCTCTTGAGGAGAAACTCATGAACGACACCACGACCTGGTCGCATCACGCACTCGGCAAGGAACTGAGCAACTGGGGACGGTGGGGCGACGACGACGAGATCGGCACCCTGAACTTCATCACGCCCGCCAAGCGCGTCGCCTCGGCCCAGCTCATCAGGACAGGCAAGACGTTCGACCTGGGCATGTCGTTCGGCAAGGAGGGCCCGGCCGGCCCGAACACCTTCCGCAACAACCCCCAGCACCTGATGACCCTGCTGCCCTCGGACAGCGCCGGCGCCCCGGACGGCATGTTCGGCACCGACGACCTGGTGGTCATGAGCCTTCAGGCGGCCACCCAGTGGGACGGCCTCGCCCACATGGGATACGGCGGCCACTTCTACAACAACGTGCCGGCCGCCGCGGTGAACAACTTCACGGGCGCTTCGAAGGACTCCTTCGACAAGGTGGCCGGACGCCCCATCTCGCGCGGGGTGCTCCTGGACATCGCCGCACTCAAGGGCGTCGACCGCCTGGCGGACTCCTACGAGATCACCGCCGCCGACCTGACGGCAGCCGAGGAACGCCAGGGCGTGCACGTGGAGTCCGGTGACATCCTCTGCGTGCGCACCGGGTGGCACCGCTGGTTCGCCGAGGGAGACCGCGACCACTACATGGGCGAGAACGAGGCCGGCCTCGGCTTGGACACCCTGCGCTGGCTGTACGACCGAGAGGTCGCTGCCGTCGCCGTGGACAACTGGGCCGTCGAGGTCTACCCGTCCCCGATCGAGGGCACCTACGCACCTTTCCACCAGGTCGCGATCCGGGACATGGGCCTGACCCTCGGCGAGATGTGGGACTTTGAGGCCCTGGCCGCCGACTGTGCCCAGGACGGCGTCTGGGAGTTCCTCCTGTGCGCCCCCGGCCTCAAGATCACCGGCTCGGTCGGGTCCCCCATCACCCCCATCGCGCTCAAGTAGAGGCCGCGGTCCTTCGGATCTGGAAAAGCGGGCAAGGAGTACGCGTCATGAGTGAAACCGACAACACCGCTGTGGTGCTGCGGTATTTCAACAGCTTCGCCGCGGGCGACGCGGAAGCGGCATTCGCCCTGCTGGACGAGCAGGTGGTGTGGTGGGTGTCGGGCAAACCCGACCAGTACCCCTCCGCCGGCAACCACAGCAAGGCCGAGGTCATCGAGATGCTGGGCCGGGTCGGACAGATCATGCCGAACGGACTGGACATCAAGGTCACGTCCATCACGGCCCAGGATGACCGGGTTGTGGCGGAGGTCGAAAGCCGCGGCGTCTCCGCCGCCGGAAAGGTCTACGACCAGCGCCTGGTCTTCGTCCTCCAGGTGCGGGACAACAAGATCTTCCGCATCCGGGAGTACCTCGACACTCAGCACGCCGTCGCCGTCCTGGCGACGGCCTGACCCCCGGTCCCGGGAATTGCTCCTGATCACAGGACATCCCCGGGGTCCACAGCAGTTGACGTTCGGTTCCCGGAAGGCAGCGCACCGACATGACATCCCCCCGACTGACGATCGACGTGTGGGCAGACGTGCTCTGCCCCTGGTGCTACGTCGGCGAGCATCGTCTGAGCACCGCGGTCGCGCAGTCCCCGCACGCGGCCGACATCGACCTGAAGATTCACACCTGGCAGCTCGACCCGAACGTCCCCACCGAGATCAGCTGGATCCCGGAGTACCGGGTCAAGAGGTATGGGGTGACGCCCGACCAGGCGCGTGCCATGGAGAAAGACGTGGCGGGGCAGGCCGCCGCCGACGGCCTGCCCTATGCCCTCGACCGACCGGTGCGCAACACCCTCGACATGCTGCGCCTGGTCCACCTCGGCAACGAACACGGCGTCGGGCGGCCGTACATGGCGGCGATGCAGGACGAGCTGTTCGGCGGCAACCCCGACGCCTTCGGGCACGACACGCTGATCCGCCTCGGCGTGAACCTGGGCGTCCCCGCGAACGAGATCCGCTGCGTTCTTGCCTCGGACCGCTACGCCGACGCCGTACGGGCCGACCACGCGGCCGCCGCCGCCCTCGGTGCCCGCGGAGTGCCCTTCACCGTCCTCGGCAACAGGTTCGCCCTTTCCGGTACGACGAGTATCGCTCAGTACACCGACGCCATCGAGCAGGCGTGGGAGCACGTCCATGGCTGACACCCCCTCCATCCCGTCGCCACTGGAATTCATCGAGACCGGCCCGGACGACGGCTGGTGCGATGTCGAGACCGGAATCTGCACCACCACCGCAGCCGACCAGGAAGGCCCGCTCCCCGACAGTGAAACCGCCGTCGGCGACAAGTGACCCACGCTCGGCGCAACTCCACTGGCGGCCGACGGGGGCGAGGCCGCCCGGCTGCTGCGGGCGCTGCCGCCTGAGGTCGCCGACGTGATGCTCCCCACGGGCCGCCGGATGGGTGCGGAGGAGGCGCATCGCTGGGGCCTGGCCACCGAGGTCACCGGGCCCGGCGAGGTCCTGGATGCCAAGCGCAAGCCGCGGTGGGTGGGCCGCTGAGGGACTTGCAGGAAGGGCCCGGTTCTGCGCCCGGAACCGGCCCCGGGGCGGTGCCGGTTCACGAGGTCACGGGTTCGTCCTCATAGCGCTCCTTCAGTGCGGCGAGCACGTCTCGGAGGCCCGGCACGTGTTCCTCGGCGGTCTTGCGCCAGGCGAGCCCGGCTCGCAGGCCCATTGCGGGTTCGTCGAGCGGCACGACGCGGAAGGCGGGGGAATCGTAGATCCGCGTGGCGGGGAGGTCGTCACCGAGAACGGTGATCGCCAGAGCGCCGGTGCGCAGGACATGGGCGGCGAGCTGTACCAGGTCGTTGTGCGGAAGGTCGACCAGTCGGGTGACCCCGGCCTCCACCAGCGCCGCCCTGCTCTCGGCCACCACCGAGGGACGATCCTTGGCACCGTGCGCTGCGGAGGCATCCTGGACATCGCATGATCGCGGCATCCAGGAGGGAGTCACCCGCATCAGAACGTCGCAGGGGCAGGCTCGCGGAGTGAGAACACCGGTTGAGGGCCGGATGGCTCTCTGCGTCAGGTAGGACGGAGGCGCGTCAGTAAGCCTCCTGAGCGAGTCGCGCCTGTGCTCCCGGTATGCCGAGCTTCACCATTTCTTGTTCGTCGGGTGTCATGTCAGCCCTCATCTCCTGCTTGAGCAGAGCCAGGGACATGTCGGCGACGAACAACGCACGGTCTCGGCGCCTGGCGTACCACGCGTCCAGAGCCACGGGCAGAGCGGAGTGCTCCGCCAATGCGGTGGCCAGGGTGACGGCGTCCTCGACCGCCATGGCAGCCCCCTGGGCCAGATGAGGAGGGCTGGTGTGGGCGGCGTCCCCGGCGATCGCGACCCGGCCGCGGTACCACGGCTCGCGGACCGTGACGTGCTCCAGGGGGGTGTAGTTGATCTCGTGAGCGCCGGTGATGGAATCCCGCAGCGCCCCCAGGGGCCCTGAGAAGCCGCGCATGCGTTCGTGGACGAGTCGAAGGAAGTCCGCTGGGTGGTGACGCGGATTGCCCGGTTCCGGGGTGACCAGGGCGATGTACATCTCGTCGGCGCTGATGGGCGTCAGGACGGCCTTGACGTCCTTGTCCATGACGAAGCGGATCTGGTTGAGATCGGCAGGCCGGGGCATCTTGACTCGCCAGTTGGCGAACCCGGTGAACGTCGGTGTGTAGGTGTCCGCGAACAAGTGCGCGCGGATGCGGGAGCGGACGCCGTCGAAGCCCACCACCAAGTCGTAACGACTGCTCGGCGCGCCTTTTCGGCGCAACGCCGCACCGTGCTTGCCGGTCCAGGTCGCAAGCTCGACGTCGATGCCGGTGCTGTGTTCGGCCATTTCCCGGACGGTGACGCCGGTGATGATGTTTGCGCCGGCCTTCTCGGCGGCCGTGCGCAGGATGCCGCTGTACAGCGGTCTGCTGATCGCGTTGTTCGACGGTTTGCCATAACGTCCCTCCGGAGGAGGGACGGCGGCTACCTCAAGGCCCGGCGTGTTCCATATGGTCAACGTCTCGAACGGGAACCCGACTTCCAGGCAGGCCTCGCGGACGCCGATTTCTTCCAGGGCGGCCAACGCGTTGTTCGGCTGATTGAGACCGACGCCGAGGACAGACCCAGGGCCAGTGGCCTCCGCGACGTCCACCTCGATCCCGCGCCGGGCCAGAGCCGTGGCCAGTGTCAGCCCGCCGATGCCGCCACCTTGGACAAGAACCTTCCGCACAGCGCTCATCGCTTCACTCCCGGGCGACCTCTCGGGGCTGCAACACGGGGAATCGTCATCGACCCTCCTTGAGGGGCCAGGCTGGGGGAGATGACGGCACTGTAAAAAGAGCCTGGTTCGCGGGGAACTCACGATCAGCGATGTGGCTTATCGATCGGATCGATGAGCTGTGGATCGGCCGCTACCGGCCGCTGATCTCGTGGGCGGCACGCAGGACGACATCCCGGAACCACGTGTGGACAGGATCGTCGTCGTATACCGGATGCCACCACATCGCCACGGACAACGGCCCGGCGTCGACGGGGCAGGGCAGCACACGCACGTCCTCCCGGTGCGGCATCAGATGCAGGAGCCGCCTTTGCAGCAGAGCGATTCTGTTGCTGCCGGCTACGTGCCCGGGGACGGTGAGGAAGTGATCCGTGACCACCTGTACGTGCGGTTCGATGCCCTTGACCCGCAGTTCCGCCATGCCGTGTGTGGTGCCGACCGAGCTGTGGAAGGTGGCCACCCACGGCAGTGCCTGCAGGTGTTCCATGGGCAGGACCTCCCCGACCGCCTCGTTGTCGGCGGCCACCAGGCAGACCCACTCGTCGTCGTACAGGGCTTGGGAATGAAGGTCGGTGACGAAGCCGTGCGGCATGATGACCAGGTCGGTGCTCAGCATCCTGGCGTCGGCCCGGTCCAAGGGCTGTACGACGTTGCCGATCAACCGTAGGCGAGCCCGAGGCGCCTCCCGTGCCAGCCGGTCGACCACCGCCGTGGCGAGCACTGTTTCGGCGTAGTCACTGACCATCAGGGAGAAGTCTCGGGGCGTCGACGCCGGATCGAACTCCCGCTGCAGACCGAACACCCGCTCAGCCCCGGCGATCGCCATCCAGGTGCGCTCCCGCAGTTCCGCCGCCAGCGGCGTCAGCAGGTACTGGTTGCCCGCCCTGGCGAGCAGTTCGTCACCGAAATGCCGGCGAAGCCGTGCCAGGGACGCCGACATGGCCGGCTGCCCCACTCCCATCTCCTGCGCGGCCTTGCTCACGCTGCGCTGCCGCAACAGCGCGTCAAGAGCCATCAGGAGATTCAGGTCCAAATTCCGCAGCTGCACGTTCCCCATCCGATTGCTTCGACCGACACCGAGACCTTCGCACCGCCGCACACCCCCCGGCAGGGCGCTGGACCGGAAGGGGGATGGACTACGACACCGGCGCCGGGGGTCGGGCCCACCAGCCGTCAGCGTATGGCTGTCTGCGACCAGGGGCAGGCGACCGGCATTCGTCCCGTGACCCGCGACAGCACCCCGTCGAGCGTCTCCGAGTAGACCGGCGTTGCGCGTAACACCGTCTACAACCACCTGAAGGACAAGCCGGCGCGCCATGCTGGCCGTGCTCGTCTCTCGGCACACGGACGACGTGGGTATCAGCGCCGACGAGAGGCTGATCGCCGTCATCGCGGTGGCGACGAGCGCCCGTTAACGGCAAGCGCCGGGAGGGCCGAGAGGGTTTGCTCCCACGTCATGAAATGTGACCCAGGGCACATAGAAAACGGTGCCGTTTTCTCAAGGGCCTGGCTAGGCTGAAGGCGTCCAGAAAACGGTAGCGTTTTGCGAAGGGGGAGGCGGGGCATGGCGGAACAATCGATGGCTGCCCGCAGTCGTTTCACCCCTTTGCGTGCGGCCCAGCTCTATGACACTGTGCTCGATCTCCTGCGCACAGTCGGATACGACGCGCTGTCGATGGAGGCCGTGGCCACCAAGGCGCGGTTCAGCAAGGCCACCCTCTACCGCGACTGGGGAGGCAAGCCACAGCTGGTCGTTGCCGCCGTGAAGTACCTCAGGCCCGTGCGGATCGATACGATCGACACCGGCTCGCTGCGCGGCGATCTGTACGCCCTGGCCGACCACTCCCACAACAAAGAGCTCGCGCAGGACATTGCCCTGCAGCTGGGACTGAGCCACGCCATCTTCGACAACCCCGAGCTCCGCCAAGCCCTGAGGGAGGTGATGATCAACCCCATCCTCGATGACATCCATGCCATCCTCCAGCGCGGCGTCCGCCGAGGCGAGGTCGCCCCGGACAACCCGGCGTTGGCTCTCGTTCCGCCGATGCTGTGCAGTCTTGCTGTCGCCCGTCCGCTGCTCAGCTGCGAGGCGATGACTCAGGACGATGTCAGGCGGAACGTGGAAGCACTGGTTTTCCCCGCTCTCGGCATCTGACCGGCCCCGTTCGGGCCGTCACGCACCGGTCTTCCCCGGCGTAGGGCGCGCATCACACTCGCCTCCCGCCCTCGGCCTCCCCATGCCGTCGGGCTCTTGCGCCCCATCCGCCGGCGACGGCCGCGTGATCGAGGCACCTTTCTTTCTCCCCCGCGTGCCTGCGCAATTGAACACTTCCCCCACCTGACGCGCGCCGCTCACGTCGTCGGGCCACCCCCACACGCCCTCATGCCCTGACGGGCGATCCCAACGACTGACCGAGAGAGCAAGCTCATGGCAACATTCCTGTACAGACTGGGGCGGACCTCCTTCCGGCGACGCCCTGTCGTCCTCCTCGTCTGGCTGGCCCTGCTGGGCGCGGCGGTCATCGCCGCTCTCAGCGCGCCGGCCACGAAGGCGCTGCCCTTCACGCTGCCTGGGGCGGAGTCCCAGAAGGCGTTCGACCTGCTGGACGAGCGTTTCCCCGGCTCCAGTTCGGACGGCGCCACCGCCCGGATCGTCTTCAAGGCCCCCGAGGGCCAGACGATGGCCACCCCGGCCAACAAGGCCGAAGTGCAGAAGGTGACCAAGGAGATCGCGAGCGGCTCCGACCAGGTCGCCTCCGCCGTCGACCCCTACACCGCCGGAGCCGTCAGCAAGGACGGCTTGACCGCGTACATCTCCGTCACCTACAAGGTGACCGCGGCCGAGGTAGACGCCGACTCCCACGATGCGCTCGACAAGACCGTGGAGCAGGCGCGAGAGTCGGGGCTGACTGTGGAAGCGGGCGGAAACGCCGTCAAGGTGGCGTCGCACGGTGCGGCCGCCGAGGTCGTCGGTGTGATCGTCGCGGCGGTTGTCCTGGTCGTCACCTTCGGTTCCCTGGTCGCCGCCGGACTGTCGCTGCTGACCGCCCTCATCGGCGTCGGTATTGGCTTCCTCACCCTCGCCGCGCTGAACTCGCCCCTCGAACTCGGGGACAACGCAGGGGTGTTGGCCCTGATGCTGGGGCTCGCGGTCGGCATTGACTACGCGTTGTTCATCGTCTCCCGCTACCGCTCCGAACTCGCCGAAGGACACCCCAAAGAGGAGGCGGCCGCCCGCGCCACGGGCACCGCCGGATCCGCGGTGGTCTTCGCCGGCCTGACCGTGATCATCGCGCTTGCCGGTCTCGCCGTGGTCCACATCCCGATGCTGACCAAGATGGGCCTGGCCGCCGCCGGATCCGTCACCATCGCGGTGATCATCGCCGTCACTCTCGTACCCGCCATGCTCGGCTTCGCCGGCGACCGGGTGCTGTCCAGGCAGAGGTCCGGCAAGAAGAAGCCCGCCGAGGCGAACGGCGCGGAGAAGACCCCGATGGGTGTGCGCTGGGCACGGTTCGTGCTGCGGCGTCCCGTCGCCGTCCTGCTGGCCGGCGTCGTCGGCCTCGGTGTGATCGCCATCCCGTCGGCCTCCATGACCCTGGGCCTGCCCGACGACGGTGCCCAGCCCACTGACACCACCCAGCGCCGCGCCTACGACCTGCTCTCCGAGGGCTTCGGCGTCGGCTTCAACGGCCCCCTCGTCGTCGTGGTCGACGCCGCTCACAGCGGCGCGCCGAAGACGGCTGTTGCGGAGGTGGCCAGCAGGATCGGCAAGCTCGATGACGTGGCCGCCGTCGCCCCGGCCCGCTTCAATCAGGCCGGCAACACCGCGATCATCACCACCGTCCCGTCGTCCAAGCCGGCCTCCGAGGCCACCGAGAAACTGGTCGAGCACATCCGGGACACCGGCTCGGCCATCGAGAAGGACACCGGAGCGAAGCTGCTTGTCACCGGTCAGACCGCGGTGAACATCGACTTCTCCCAGAAGGTCAACGACTCCCTCATCCCGTACCTGGTGCTGGTCGTCGGACTCGCCTTCATGCTTCTGATGGCCGTCTTCCGCTCGCTCCTCGTCCCGCTCAAGGCCGCCCTCGGCTTCCTGCTCTCCGTCCTAGCCGCCCTCGGCGCCGTCGTCGCTGTGTTCCAGTGGGGTTGGCTCGCGGGCGCGATCGGCGTGGAGGAGACCGGGCCCATCATGAGCCTGATGCCGATCTTCATGGTCGGCATCGTCTTCGGGCTGGCCATGGACTACGAGGTCTTCCTGGTCACCCGCATGCGGGAGGCGTACGTCCACGGCGAAGGACCGGCACAGGCCGTCCTCACCGGCTTCCGCGACGGCGGGCGCGTGGTCACCGCCGCCGCCGTCATCATGATCGCCGTCTTCTCCGGCTTCATCGGCGCGGCCGGGGCCATGATCAAGACGATCGGCTTCGGCCTCGCCGTCGCCGTCCTCTTCGACGCCTTCGTCGTCCGCATGGCCATCGTGCCAGCCGTCCTGGCCCTGCTCGGCAAGTCCGCCTGGTGGCTGCCCGCCTGGCTCGACAAGATCCTGCCGAACGTGGATGTGGAGGGCGAGAAACTCGCCCATTCACCTTCCCCGCATACGGGTTCGGGACCGGACAACGACGACCGGCACCAGCCCGTCCCCGTCTGACCCCACGTCGACGCCCCCGGAGCCACGTGCGCACAACGCCTCGGCGCCGGGGGCCGACCGGACCACCCACGCATTCCGCACACCGCTCCCGTCACCCCGGTGAACCCCCCACACTGGAGCAGTCCGGCATGATCACTGTTCTCCTCACCGACCCCCACGCCCTGCACCGCCTCGGCCTGCGCACTCATCTCGTCGCCCAACCCGACCTGGCCATCGTCGGCGAGGCGACCACCGGCACCGAGACGGCCCGTATGCACGAGCGTCTGCGTCCGGACGTCGTTCTGCTGGGCAGCGGCCTGCCGCCCACCGACGTCACCACGACCGTCCGCCGCCTCAGACAGACCCGTATCCCAGGCTTCGCACCGCCCCATGTCCTCGTCTTGAGCTCACAGGACCGCGACGAGCACGCCCACGAGGTCCTGCGCGCCGGAGCCGACGGATTCCTCCCCGCCACCACCACTCCCGGCGAACTGATCGCGGCCCTGTTCACCGTGGCCGCCGGGGGCGCCATCGTCTCGCCGCGCCTGGCCCGCACCCTCATCCACGTCGTCTGTCACGACCCCCGCCCCGAACCCCCTATGCCCAAGTGTCAGTTGGAAGTCCTCACCGAACGTGAACGTGACGTCCTGAGGGCGGTGGCCGCCGGCCGGTCCAACGCGGAGATCGCCGCGCAGCTCTCCATCGCCACGACCACCGTGAAATCCCACGTCCGCAGCATCCTCACCAAGATCGGAGCCCGCGCCCGCGTCCAGGCCGTGATCTGCGCCTACGAATCCGGACTCGTACGCCCTCCCCTAACCCTGGACGCCCCTTCCTTGCCAGCCCCCCACCGAATGAAGAACCGCGAGGAACTGACATGCACGTACTTCTCGTTGAGGACGACCCCGCCATCGCCGTACCGCTCGAACGCGGCCTGAAGCGTTACGGCCACACGGTGCGGCGGGCGGCCACCGGAGGGCAGGCCCTGCGCGCCGGAACCGCCTGGGACGTGGTCCTGCTCGATCTGGGACTGCCGGACATCGACGGACTGGACGTGTGCAGACAGCTGTGCGCCGACAGTGACGTCTCCGTCATCATGATCAGCGCGAGAGGAAGTGAGACGGACAAAGTCGTCGGTCTTGAGCTCGGCGCTGATGATTACCTCGTCAAGCCCTTCCAGGTGCGGGAACTGGTTGCCCGTATGCGCGCGGTGCAACGCCGCCGCGTGAGCGTCCCGCCGCCCGCTCCGGAACCTTCCGAACCCGGCCGGCCCGGCGTGGTGATCGACATGCCCGCGTCCGGACGAACAGCCGACCGGTACGGCCGGGTGGTCATCGACCGCCAGGCCCACCGGGCCTTCCTCGACGGGACCGAAGTCGCACTGCCGCCCCGGGAGTTCGCCCTGCTCGCCTTCCTCGCGCAGCAGCCGGACGTGCTGATGACGCGCGAGACGATCATGGCTGCAGTCTGGGACGTCAACTGGTTCGGTTCCACCAAGACGCTCGACACCCATGTCTCCGCTCTACGGCACAAGTTCGGCGATGCCCTGACCATCCAGGCGGTACGAGGAGTCGGCTTCCGCCTGTCGGTCGGTTCCGGGACCGCCGCCCCACATGTCTCTGCATGTGAATGAATCGATTCATGAGGTGGAGCTGTCGAGAGCGATGTGGCCGGTCACCGGCCCTTCGCAGCGCAGGAAAAAGGCAGGCGATCAGCCATCTAAGACCAGTTAGAAACGTTTAAGTACGCCTATTGACTCGAAATGCGCCTCCTCACTAGCGTGCGCCGAAACGTTCCAACTCGGCGGAGCGCTGCGGGCCCTCGCGTGCCACGCGGCCCTGCCCGGCGGGTTCACTGACAAGGAGGGAATGGCATGCCTCTCAACAGGTCGGCCACGCGTCGGCAGGTAGTGGGTGCCGCAGCCGCGGCCGTAGTGCTCGGCATGATGAACCCCGCACGCAGCGCCGCGCTTTCCGGCGCCCCGTCGGCCACGGCCGTCGGTGCCGAGGACGGCTGGACGGCGCAGTGGATCGGGCGGGACACCCCGCCGGTGGCACCCGAGCTGGGCAAGCAGAACCCCGCGCCGCTGCTGCGCCGGAGGTTCGGGCTCGGCAAGCGCGTCGCACGAGCGGAGTTCAGCATCGTCGGACTGGGCTACTACGAGGCGTGGATCAACGGCCACCGGGTCGGTGACCAGGTCCTGGATCCGCCGCCGTCGGCTTACGGCCAGACCGCGTACTCGCGCACGTTCGACGTCACGAAGGCGCTGCGCGGCGGAGACAACGCCCTTGCCGTCACCTTGGGCCGCGGCTACCTCAGCACCCCGTCGACCACTCCGGCCACGATATTCGGCCTGTCAAAGGCCCCATGGACGCAAGAGCCCCGGCTTCTGGCCCAGTTGGACATCGTCTTCAGCGACGGCACCCGGCGCCGGGTCGTCAGCGACGACACGTGGAAGATCACCGACGGGCCGACCCTCGACGCGCTGTACTTCGGCGAACACTATGACGCCCGCCGGGCCAGACCCGGCTGGACCAGCCCCGACTACGACGACTCAGGGTGGGAAGACGCGCACGTGCAGCCGGCGCCCACCCAGCAGGTGGTGCCCGCCGACATGCCCCCGGTCAAGGTCACCGACACCTTCGGCCCCGTCAGTTCCACGCAGCTGAAGACCGGCACCCGGGTCTACGACTTCGGCCGCACGACGGCCGGCTGGGCGCGCATCACGGTCAGCGGCGCACCCGGAACGACGGTGACCCTCATCTACGGCGAGCAGCTCAACGACGGCGGCACCGTGTACCAGTCGGGCATGCTCGGACCTGCAGCGGTCAGCCACCTGGACACCTACACCCTGGGCGGCAAGGGGGTGCAGACGTGGGAACCCAGCTTCACCCGGCACGGTTTCCGCTACGTCGAGGTCTCCATCTCAACACCGCTGACCTCGTTCGGGATCGAGGCCCGCGTCGCGCACACCGCGGTGGCCTCGACCGGCCGCTTCGACAGCGCCAACCCGCTGCTGAACCAGATCCACGCCAACCAGCGTGCGTCGCTGCTGGACAACATGTGGGGCATTCCCACCGACACCCCCTGGCGGGACCGGCAGGGCTGGACCGCCGACGCCTACCTCTACCTCGACTCAGCAGCCCTCAACTTCGATGTCCAGGGCCTGTACCGCCAGTGGCTGCGGACGTTCCGGGAATCCCAGCGGGCCGACGGCAGCCTGCCGATCATCGCCCCGGACCCCGGCGGCCTACCCCTGTTCAACGACCCGTCCTGGTCGGGCACGTTGATCTCTTCTACATGGACCCACTACCAGCACTACGGCGATACCGCTGTCCTGTCCGACAACTACCAGGCCATGGCGCGCTGGCTCGACCTGATGGGCGCCGCCCTCGCCAAGATGGGCGGTCTCTACACCGGCTTCTCCTTCGGCGACTGGTCGCCGCCCGGCGCGGAGAACGCCGCCACGGTGGCGCTCAGGCCACCGGAGGGCTCCCTGCTGACCGCCAACGCCGACCTCTTCCACGAGGCCCGCCTCCTGGCCCGGATCGCGAAGGAACTCGGGAACTCGGCGGATGCCGCCCGGTTCGACGCCATGGCCGACGCCCTCGCCGAGAAGTTCAACGAGACCTTCCTCGACGCCGACGCGGGCGTCTACCGCACGAACGTGGACGCCGGCTACCGCCAGACGTCCAACCTGGTGGCCCTGGCCTACGGCCTGGTGCCCGAAGAACACCGGGACGCGGTCTTCGCCAATCTCGTCAAGGACGTCACCGAGCGAGGCAACCACCTCAACACCGGGGCCATCGGCACCAAGCTGCTGCTGCCGGTCCTGACCGAGAACGGTCGCGCCGACCTCGCTTACAAGATCGCCGCCCAGAGCGACTACCCCAGCTGGGGCTACTGGGTGAAGCAGGGCGCCACCACCTCGTGGGAGACCTGGTCTATGACCAAGAAGGACCTCTCGATGAACCATCCGTTCCTGGGCACCGTGGACGATTGGTTCTACCAGCATCTGGCGGGTATCCAGGCGGCTGCTCCCGGCTATGCCAAGGTGCTCGTCGCTCCGGTCGTGCCGGACGGCCTGCGGTACGCCTCCGCCCAGGTGGCCACCCCGCGCGGTGAGGTCAGCGCCGGCTGGCGCCAGGAGAGAGGTGGTCTGATCCTCACCGTGAAGGTGCCCGCGGGGACGCCGGCCGACGTCCGCGTCCCCCTGACGGACGGAACACGAGGCGTCACCGCGAGCCGGGGGGCGACCGTCGTGGAGCGGACGGACGGTTACGTCACCTACCGCGTGCGGGCCGGGACGCACGTCTTCCACGCGTCCTGACCGGGCATCGGGCCCGATGCCCGCCCCGTTGGCGGGCCCGGGCCCGATGCTTGGCTGGCTTGTTCACGTGGACAGGCGGACAACGACCTCAGCCGAAGCCGCACTCTCCCAGATTGTGCGGCCGAGCGGCGTCTGCTGACCGTTCAGCTCCGCCTCCAGCCAGGTATGCACACCTGCGAGACGGTCGGAATCGACCAGGCGTGTCGTGGTGAGCGCGGGCAGTGCCAAGCGGCCTTCCACGGTGTCCTCGGCCCCGATGACCGCCACATCCGCCGGGACCCGCCAGCCGAGATCCGCGGCCGCGGCCAATACGGCAAGTCCATGGCGGTCGTCGGCCGCGCAGATCGCCGCGCCCGGCGTCCGGGCCAGTGCCGACAGGGCCGTCACGGCGCGGGGCCGGTCGAGCGGCAGAGTGAAAACCACGGGCTGCGGCATCCCCCGCCGCTCGCACTCCTCCCGTACGCCCTTCAGCCGGTGCTCGGCCACCACGCGTCGGCTCGAAGGCTCAGGAAGCGCGTAGTGGACCGTTTGGAAACCGCGGTCCGCCAGGTGGGCCACCTGGGCGCAGCCGATTGCCCGCTCCCAGGGCCGGTCCGCCGCCTCCGGATCGGTCTCGACGGCGGGGAATCCGAAGACGTGCCGGGCTCCGGCGGCACGCATCTCCTCACAGGTGCGTGCCGTGACGAAGGCGAACAACGCGACACCGACAGGCTGCAATGCCGCGACCACTTTCACCGCCTCTGCCTCCTGCAGCAGGGTGTGCGTGACGACGGTGTAGCCGAGGCCGGACAAAGAATCGACGACCGCGCCGTTCCAACGCTCGCTGACATCCCCGACGAAGGTCGGGTCGAGGACCAACAGGACAACGTTCGAATGCCCGCGGCGCAGAGCGGTACCCACAGGGTTGCGCACATAGCCGAGCTCGGCGACCGCCGCGGCCACGCGTCGCTTCGTCTCCTCGCTGATCGTCTGGGACTCCTTGCCGTTCAGCACATAGCTGACCGTGGCCACGGAGACCCCGCTGAGCTTCGCCACGTCCCGGATCGTCGGACGGCGTACCCCGACACCCACTCGCCCAGCCCTTCCTCGACTTCAACCAGGGTATGCGCTGCTTAACGCCGTGGGTGCCGGGGCCAGCCGGCACTTGGTAGTGCAGCCATCACTGACGGCCGCCCAGCAGAGCGACAATGTGTGGTCACATGATGCTGTCCGGCTGGCTGGACAACGGACAGCATCAAACCCTGTCCATAACGGCCCGGCCCGATCCGCTGGCGGCACTCCACGCCCTGCTGGACGACTACCGCCGCCGCGGGCAGCCGCTGCCCGCGGCCCCGCCGAACCTGGCCCTTGCACGTCACCATCCCGAGACCTCCCCGAGCAGCAGCTACCTGGCCCGGCTGGTGGGTTTTCCCGAGCGCCGACTCGCAAAGGGCGCAGCGTCCCGGAGAATGATCGCCGAGGCTGCCCGCGAGCTCGGCGTGGACACCGACTGCCCCCTCACCCACGTTGTCCAAGGCCGGCTGGAGGGCAGCCCTTGGCTACAGCGCATCTCGTACTACGAGGCGGCCCGGCTGGAGCGGCTTTTGCAGGTGTCCTGCTGGACCGTGATCGCCTACCTCTCTGGCATGCGCGATTCGGAGATCAAGCACCTTCAGCGCGGCTGCGTCAGCGTGCAGCGTGACCCGGACGGCCAGATCTACCGATACCGGCTCAGCAGCCTGGCCTTCAAGGGCGAAGACGCCCACGGCGCCAAGGCCACCTGGGTCGTCACCGCCCCCGTCGCCCGCGCCGTCGCGGTCCTCGAGCGCCTCCAGCCGCAGGGCCAGTCCTACCTGTTCGCCAAACCGCCCAGCTCACCCAGCCACCGACAGCGCCAGGACGCGCACCATGTGCCGAACAGCAACACCACGAACCGCGACCTGGCAGCACTGATCACCTGGATCAACACCTACTGCGCCGCACACCACCGCCCGGACAGCATTCCCCAGGTCAAAGGGCAGATCCCGCATCTGACCACCCGGCAGTTCCGCCGCACCCTGGCTTGGTTCATCGCCCGCCGACCGGGCGGCACCATCGCCGGCGCCCTGCAGTACCGCCACCAGGGCATCCAGATGTTCGAGGGCTACGCCGGCACCAGCGACTCCGGCTTCCGCGACGAGGTCGAGGCAGAACAAGCCCTCGCCCGCGGCCAGTACCTCGTCGGCATGAGCACCGACAACGACCGGCTGGCACTGACCGGCCCGGCGGGCGCGGAGGCCGAAGAGCGGCTCGCCGAGTTCGCCCGCCACACCGTCTTCGACGGCCAGGTCGTCACGGACGAGGCTCGGCTGCGCCGCATCCTCGCCCGACACGACCCGCACCTGTACCCGGGCACCTTCATCACCTGCGTCTACAACCCCGACCGGGCCCTGTGCCACACCCCAACCGGCCCCACCGATACGCCGGCCCTGGCCGACTGCCAGCCGCTGGCCTGCCGCAACGCCGCCCTCACCCCCACCAACCGCTCCGCCGTGACCGACCACCTCGCCTCGCTGGACACCGCCCTCGCCGAAGGTGATCGCCTCGCCCCCTACGTCCGCCACCGCCTCGAAGCCCAGCGCCGCGACACTGCCGTCTTCCTCGCCCGACACGCCCCGGAGTCCCCGCCGTGAAACGTGCCCTGCCCGACGCCGACACCGTCAAGGCTGCTATCGACACCGTCCTGGACGAGGCGTCGGTGAGCGGACGGCGGCCGACCGTGACCGCCATCGAGCGGCATCTCGGCATTCCCCACGCCACCTTCCACCGCCACTACGCCGACCTGATCGACACCCACTTCCGGCCCCGGATCCCCGTGCCCCGCGCCGGGTTGCACACGGACCGGCCACAGACCGCCGCGGCGAAGGAGGAGAACCTCCGCCGGCTGCGGCAGGAGAACGCAGACCTGCGCCGAACCCTCGCCCTGTACGAGGAAGCCATCCGCCAACTCACCCTCGAAAACGGCGCCCTGCGCAGCGGCGCCACCGTCGTCCCCCTGCCTGCCCGTAGCCGAACCTCCCCACAAGCACGGACCTGACCTTGGGCCCAGTAGGGTCCGCCCAGCGCGAGCGGGGATGGTCGCGCGTAGATGTGACCGTGTGGCCCTGACTCCCCCCGATCGAGCCGATGCTCGCCGAGGCGAAGGACCTGCCTGCGGACGGCCGTCGGCCATGAGGTCGGCTCAGCACAGCAGGTCGAGGCTCTCCACCACGACACGTACGCAGAGCCGGGCGAGGACATGCTGCGGCCACGAGTTCGTAACGAGCCATTGACAGCGGCTTCGGCCGCAGGCACTCTCAGTGCACGCGGTTGGTGAAACGATTGGCCAACCCGGTTTCCACCACTTTGGGCAGGGGTTATGGCGCGCCGGATCGGGATCAAGGACGTGGCTGCGGCGGCAGGCGTGTCCGTCACGACCGTGTCGTACATCCTCAATCGCGTGGAGGGGAAGCGGGCCAGCGAGGAGACCCGTCAGCGCGTCTGGCAGGCCGCCGAGGAACTTGGGTACAAGCCGAACAACCTGGCCCGGGGGCTTCGCACGCAGCGGTCGCAGACCATCGGGTTCATCGGCGACGAGATCGCCACCACCCCGAACTCGGGCCGGATCATTCTCGGCGCGCAGGAGGCCGCGGCGGCTCAGGGCATGCTGCTGCTGCTGGTGAACACCGGCGGGGACCAGGACTTGGAGCGGCGCAGCATCGACATGCTGCTGCAGCGTCAGGTCGACGGCGTGCTGTACGCGGCGATGTACCACCGGGTCGTGGAACTCCCCGAGAGCCTGCGCTCGACGCCGACCGTGCTGCTGGACGCCCGCTGCGAGGACCCCTCGGTGCCCTTCGTGGTGCCGGACGAGGTCCAGGGCGGTCACACGGCGGTGCGTGAGCTGATCGAGCACGGGCACCGCAGGATCGGCATGACGGTCGGCGTCGACGACATTCCCGCGCTGCAGGGCCGTATCGAGGGCTATCGCAAGGCGCTGGAAGAGGCGGGCATCGCGTACGACCCCTCCCTGGTGGCCGCCGAGAAGGCGGAGGCCATCGGTACGCCCGCCGGGGACGCGGATGCCGGTTACCGTGCCGCGCGGCGCCTGCTGACACTGGCGGAGCGCCCGACCGGGCTGTTCTGCTTCAACGACCGCATGGCCGCCGGCGCCTACCGCGCGGCGGCCGAGCTGGGTCTGTCCATCCCCGGTGATCTGTCGGTGGTGGGCTTCGACAATCAGGAGCTGGTCTCGCAGACGCTGCATCCGAGGCTGAGTACGGTCCAGCTCCCGCACTACGAGATGGGGGCGCGGGCTGTCGCACAGTTGCTCGCGCTCACCGGAACGCCGGACTCGCCACCGGGCCCGGTCACGCAGGAGATGCTGCCTTGCCCGCTGGTGGCGCGGGCATCGGTCACTTCGCCGCCCCGGCTCTGAACCCGGGACGGCGAAGCACTCGCACAAAGACAGGCGGCCGCTGCAATCGGTCGTCATTCCTGTCTGTACTTGGAACACAGTGAGGGTACACGTATGTCCTCTGGGGACTTCAAGACTCAGCTCAGCCGCCGCTCTCTGCTCAGAGCGGGCGCCGCATCCGTCGCGGTGGCGGGCGTGGGCTCGTTGGCGGCCGCCTGCTCGTCCGGCTCCTCCTCCAGCTCGTCGGGCTCGAAGACGCTGAAGGTGGCGATCTTCACCGACCAGACGCAGGCGGACAAGATGCAGAAGGCGGCGGCGCAGTTCGAGGCCGCCCACAAGGGCGCGGCGGTGAAGTTCATCGGCACCACGGGCACCGACTGGAACGACTTCTTCAGCAAGCTGCTCACCCAGATCTCCGCGGGCAACCCGCCGGACGTGTGCTGTGTGGCGACCGAGGGCCTGCAACTGTTCGCGGCCAAGGGCCTGGCCGAGCCGCTGGACGACTACGTCAAGCGGGACGCGGCCGAGCTCAAGTCCTACTTCGCCGACGTCCATCCGGCGCTGGTCGAGGCGATGATGTACCAGGGGCACCTGTACGAACTGCCCACCGACTTCAACGCCGGCAACATGTTCTACAACACCTCCCTGTTCAAGAGCGTCGGCGTGGAGCGTCCGGCCGACGACTGGACCCGGGACGACTTCCACACCATCGCTAAGAAGATCTCCGCCAAGGGCGGCAACACGGTCGGCTACGACTGGGTCGTACGGCTGTGGGGCAGCTGGACGTCCTGGATGTACGCCAACGGCGGCAACCTGCTGACCGAGGGCAAGTGGGACGGCGGCGACTGGCTGTGGAACACCTTCTACCCGAACGACCCAGCCGCCTCCGGCCGCAAGGGCGGCTGGCGCTGGGGCGACCCGACCGCGAACTCCGCGCCCACCGTCGAGTCGCTGGAGTACCTGATCCAGCTGCAGAAGGAGGGCATCTCGCCCAAGCCGGACGTCGGCGGCGGCACCACCCTGCAGGGCCTGTTCGCCAGCAACAAGATCGGCACGGCCATCGGCGGCGGCTTCTGGGCGGGCGGCCTGCACAACGCGGGCATGGCGGATGACGCCTTCGACGTGCAGTACTTCCCCAAGTGGCAGTCACAGCGCCACCTGTTCGGCTCCGGCGGCTACGGCATCATGAAGTCCTCCAAGAACAAGGACCTCGCCTGGGAGTTCTTGAAGACCCTGGTGCAGCCGAAGAACATCGACCTGCTGATCCCGGGCAACGTCACCACCCCGGCCCGCAAGTCGATGCTCACGGCCGAGCGGTACGCCACCACCGGCCCCAAGCACTGGAACGTCTTCTACGACACCCTCACCAAGTTCCCCGAGACCGCGCCGATCCCGGCCCCGCCGTACTACCAGGCGATGGCCATCGCGCTGAACAAGCGCACCACGCAGGCGATGTCCTCGGGCAAGGCGAAGGCGGCTCTCGACGGGTTGCAGAGCGACCTCGAAACCGCCGCGAAGACGGGATGACCCGCTGATGTCCCAGCCTGTCCAAAGCCGCAGCCGCGCGTCCGCCCCGGCGGGCGCGCGGCCCGGCCGCCCCCCACAGCCGGCCGGCGACCCCGCGCTCGTGCGGCGCCGCGCCCAGGCCCGGCGCGCCCGCCGCGAGACGCTGTTCGGCTACGGGATGGTGTCGCTGTCCCTGCTCGTGGTCGTCGTCTTCACCGTCGGGCCGATCCTGGCCTCCTTCGTCCTCGCCCTGTTCAAGTGGGACGCCATCTCCGACCCGCAGTTCGTGGGCCTGGACAACTTCCGCACGCTCTTCAGCGACACGTCGGTCACGCACTCCCTTGTGGTGACCTCCGGCCTCGCCGTGATGATCGTCTTCCTGCAGGTCGTCCTCGGCCTGGGCCTGGCGCTGCTGGTCGCCCAGCGCGCCTCGAAGATCGTCCAGAACCTGTTCCGGGCGGCGTTCTTCCTGCCGATGCTGGCCTCAGCGGCGTCGATCTCGATCGTGATGGCGTACGTCTTCAACGACCAGTTCGGTGTGATCAACTACTACCTGGGCCTGCTGCACGTGCCCCAGGTGTCCTGGTTGAGCTCCACCGGCGGTGCGACGGCCACCATCGTGATCGTCGCCGTGTGGCAGCAGCTGGGCTTCACGTTCATCCTGTTCGTCGCGGCTCTCGGTTCTGTGCCGCAGGATGTCCTGGAGGCGGCGCAGATCGACGGCGCTTCCTCGGCGCGGATGTTCTGGCGGATCAAGCTCCCGCTGATCAGCCCGACTGTGCTGTTCGCGTCCACCGTGGGCCTGATCAACACCATGCAGCTGTTCGACCAGCCCTATGTGATGACCAAGGGCGGACCGGGCGACTCGACGTACACCACCGTGCTCCTCGTCTATCAAACGGCCTTCCAGAACCTGCAGTTCGGTTACGCCTCGGCCATCTCGGTGCTGCTGTTCGCCGTCCTGCTCGTCATCACGGCCGTGCAGTTCACGGTGAGCCGAAAGTGGGTGTTCTACGCATGAGTGCCATTCTCGACAAGCAGCCCGCGTCGGCCCTTCCCGCACCGCGCCGCCGTCGTCGTCGTGTCAGCGCCGGAAGGCTGCTGGCTCTTGCCGTGCTGATCGTGGCGGCCGTCCTGGTTGTCGCCCCGCTGGTGTGGGCTCTGTCCACCTCGCTGCGCACGCCGGCCACGAGCTTCGACCAGCCGCCGAAGTGGTTCCCCACGGATCCGATCTGGTCGAACTACCGGGCCGTGTTCGACAAGGTCCCCCTCGCCACGTTCTTCCTCAACAGCACGATCGTCACCGGGCTCATCGTGGCCGGCCAGCTCATCACCTCGACGATGAGCGGCTACGCGTTCGCCATGGTCCGCTTCCGCGGCAGCAAGCCCCTGTTCTGGGTCATCCTGGCGACCATGATGGTCCCGGTCCAGACGACCATCATCCCGGTCTTCCTGATCATCAAGTACCTGGGCCTGACCGACAGCCGCATGGCCCTGGTCCTGCCCGCGGTCGGCGGCGCCTTCGGCACCTTCCTGATGCGCCAGTACTTCCTGCAGATGCCCCGCGAACTCGGCGAGGCGGCACGGGTGGACGGGGCCTCGCACTTCCAGGTCTTCGCCCGTATCTACGCCCCCATGGCCCGCGCCCCGATGGCCACGCTGGCAGTGCTGACCTTCTCCGCCTACTGGAACGAGTTCTTCCGCCCGCTGATCTTCCTGCAGTCCACTGACAAGTTCACCCTCCCGCTCGGGCTGGTGAGCCTGCAGGGCAGCAACGGCACCGGCAGCGTCTCGATCGTCCTCGCCGGGGTGATCATCGCTCTGATCCCCAGCGTGCTGATCTTCCTGGCCGCCCAGCGGTACTTCGTCGAGGGAATCGTGTCCGGCTCCTTCCGCTGAGCCCTTCCCCCCGGCTCTTTGCACTCCCTGAAAGGCACGCGTGTGTCCACCGCGCCCTCCCACTCCCATGACGCCCACCGTCCCGTCGCGCACCTGCGCCCGCCGGCCAACTGGATCAACGATCCCAACGGGCTGGTCTTCCACGACGGCACCTATCACGTCTGCTACCAGTACAACCCCTACGGCACCCGGCACGCGAACATGCACTGGGGCCACTTCCGCAGCCCCGACCTGGTCAGCTGGGAACCCCTGCCGATCGCCCTGACCCCCACCCCCGGGGGCGTGGACGAGGACGGCTGCTTCTCCGGCAACGCCGTCTCCGACGGCGACCGCATCGTCGCCTTCTACTCCGCCTACCGCCGCGACCGCTGGGACCAGCCCGTTACCACCGCCACCTCCCACGACAACGGCCGCACCTTCACCCCCCGCGGCGACCTGCTCATACCCGAGCCGCCCGAAGGCACCACCATGTACCGCGACCCCTACGTGTGGCGCAACGGCAAAGGCTGGCGGATGCTGGTCGGCGCCTCCCTCGCCGACGGCCACGCCGCAGTCCTCCTTTATGACTCGCCCGACCTGGAAACCTGGACCTACCGGGGCCCCTTCCACACCGGCGTACCCGAGCCGGTCGGCCCGCCCGAGGCCGGCCTGCTCACCGGCGAGGGCTGGGAGTGCCCCCAATACCTCCCGGCGGCCGACGGCTCCGGGTGCGGTGCTCTCATCGTCGCGGCGTGGGACGACCACGACGGCCCCCGCTCCGTGCTCGCGCTGGCAGGCGACGAACGCGACAACGTTCTCCACCCCAGTGCGCCCCAACTCCTCGACCATGGCCCCGACTTCTACGCTCCCGCCCTGCTGCCTGCACCTGGCGGCCGATGGCTGCTGTGGGGCTGGTCCTGGGAGGCACGCCAGGAGGAGTGGTCGGATGCCGACGGCTGGGCCGGCATGCTCACCCTGCCCCGCGAGATCACGCTGACCGAGGACAGCCGTATCCACCAACAGCCTGCCGATGAACTCCTCTCGCTGCGCGGCCGGCACACCATCCACGCCACAGGACAGGTACCCGACCCCATTCCGGTGGCACTGGGCCAGGTCGGTCACAGCTTCGACCTCACCGCGCGCCTGGAAGCCACCGGCACCGCCGGCCTGCGCCTGATCACCGCCCCGGACGGCACCGAATACCTCGACATCCAGCTCGATGCCGATGCCGGCCAGTTGGTCGTCAACCGGGACCACGCCTCCCTCGACCCGCGCGCCCGCGGCGGCACCTACACGATCCCCTGCCCCACCGGGCAGCCCGTCGACCTGCGCGTCGTTGTCGACCACTCCATCGCGGAGATCTTCCTGTCCACCGGCGAGGCACTCACCGTGCGCTTCTACCCCGTCGGCGAACGGCACTTCTACCCGGTCCGAGATCACTGGCGTCTTGAAGCCCGCGCCACGCGGGGCGCACACCTCAATTTCACCGTCGACGTCTGGGAGCTGCAGCCGCTCCAGATCAAGGAATCAGCTGTCGCTGCTCCGAGCCGGAAAGGACGTACCTCATGACCACGGTCGTCATCGGCGAGGCCCTGGTGGACCTCGCCTGGCACACCGGCGGCGCCCACGTCGTCCCTCACCCCGGCGGCAGCCCCGCAAACGTCGCCGTCGGACTGCACCGCCTCGGCCAACCTGCCGCCCTCATGACCTGCTGGGGCGACGACCCGCCGGGCGACCTGGTCAGCGCACACCTGGACTCCATCGGCGTCACCGTGCACCGCCTGCCCAGCGCCTCCGGCCGCACCACCATCGCCCTCGCCTACCTCGACGACGCCACCGGCAGCGCCCGCTACGACTTCCTCGCCGCCTGGGACCCCCAGGACATCACCCTGCAGGAAGGGACCACCCTGGTCCACACCGGCTCACTCGCCGCCGTCGTCGAACCCGGGGCGACCCGCATCGTCGAGACCTGCCACGCGCACCGCAGCCACCCGGGACGGGCCGTCTCCGTCGATCTCAACGTGCGCCCCGCCGCCCTGCCCGACCGTGACGCCTACCGCGCCCGGGTCGAACGGCTGGTCGCCGCCGCCGACCTGGTCAAGGCCAGCGACGAGGACCTGGCCTGGCTCTACCCCGACCTCACCCCCGAGGCCGCAGCACGCGCCCTGCTCGCCCTCGGCCCGCGCCTGGCCGTCATCACCCGCGGCGCCCAGGGCGCAACCGCCCTCACCGCGCACCACGAGATCACCGTACCCGCGCCGCCGGTGCACGTCGTCGACACCATCGGCGCGGGAGACGCCTTCCAAGCCTGTCTCCTCGACACCCTCCTGCAGCCGGACGGCACCCTCCACATCCCTGCCACTGCCGCCGAACTGGAAAGCGCCCTGCGCCGGTGCGTCACCGCCGGCGCCCTCACCTGCGCCCGGGCAGGCGCACAACCACCCACCAGCGAGGAGATCACCGCGGCGCTGACAGCCGAGGACCAATCCCTCGCACCCACCACGCGATAAGTCCCTCCAAGCCCTCGTCAAAGGACCCCGCCATGTCCACCAACTCCCCCTGGTGGCGCAGCGCCGTCATCTACCAGGTCTACATCCGCAGCTTCGCCGACGGGAACGGCGACGGCGAAGGCGACATCGCCGGCCTGCGCTCCCGCCTGCCCTACCTCAAGTCGCTCGGCGTCGACGCCCTGTGGATCAACCCCTGGTACACGTCACCCATGGCAGACGGCGGTTACGACGTCGCCGACTTCCGTGCCATCGACCCGCTGTTCGGCACCCTTGCCGAAGCCGAGCAGCTCATCGAGGACGCGCACCGGCACGGAATCCGAATCATCCCCGACATCGTGCCCAACCACATCTCCGACCAGCACGTCTGGTTCCAGGCCGCCCTGACGGCGGGCCCCGGCAGCCCGGAGCGCGACCGCTTCATCTTCCGTCCTGGCTGCGGCCCCGACGGTGCCCAGCCGCCCAACAACTGGGTGTCCTGCTTCGGCGGTCCCGCCTGGACTCGCGTGCCCGACGGCGACTGGTACCTGCACCTGTTCACACCGCAGCAGCCAGACCTCAACTGGCAACACCCCGACGTGCACGCCGAGTTCGAGTCCATCCTGCGCTTCTGGTTCAGCCGGGGCGTCGACGGCTTCCGCATCGACGTCGCCCACGGCCTCATCAAGGACCCCGAACTGCCCGACCTGGCCGACAGCCAGACCCCGCACCCCCACTGGGATCGCGACGACGTTCACGCCATCTACCGCACCTGGCGCACGATCGCGGACGAGTACCCGGGTGAGCGCACCTTCGTCGCCGAAGCCTGGACCGACACCCCCGACCGACTCGCGGCCTACGTCCGCCCCGACGGCCTGCACACCGCCTTCAACTTCGACTTCCTCATGGCCAGCTGGGACGCCAAGGACCTGCGTGCGGCCATCGACGACTCCCTCACCATGCTCTCCTCCGTAGGCGCACCGGCCACCTGGGTGCTGTCCAACCACGACGTCATGCGCCACACCAGCCGCTACGCCCGCCAGAACGTCAAACGCTGGATACCCAACGTCCCCTACCTCCCCGACGGCGCCGCAGACCTGGACCTAGGCACCCGCCGCGCCCGCGCCGCGGCCCTCCTCATGCTCGCCCTGCCCGGCGGTGCCTACATCTACCAGGGCGACGAACTCGGCCTCCCCGAAGTCGAAGACCTGCCCGAGGCCGTACGCCAGGACCCCGTCTGGGAACGCTCCGCCCACACCAACCCCGGCCGCGACGGCTGCCGCGTCCCCCTCCCCTGGGCCGGACAGACGGCACCCTTCGGCTTCAGCCCCGAGAACGCCTCCGCCGCACCCTGGCTGCCACAACCAGCGAACTGGAGCGAGCGCAGCGTGGAGGCACAGACCGGCGATGAGACGTCCATGCTGGAGCTGTACCGCACCGCCCTGAAGCTCCGACGCGACCACCCCGCCCTCGGCGACGGCACCATGACCTGGCTCGACGCCCCCGCCGGCGTCCTCGCCTTCCACCGGGAACCCGGCTTCACCTGCGTGGTCAACCTGTCCACCGACCTCTACCGGCTCCCCGACCACACCGAGGTCCTGCTGGGCGGCGGCCCGATCACGGACGGACTCCTGGAACCGGACCACGCTGTCTGGCTCAAGGGCTAACCCTCCACCCCAGGGGCTACAGCCCCTCTCAGTTCGCCAGGGCCTCTCCGGTGTCACTCCCCGCCGACCGGAGAGGCCCTGGCTCATTGGACAACGGACACCTGCAAAACCTGTCCATAACTTCGGCTCGGCAGCACTGCCGGGCCGAAGATCGGGCACGGACACGGGAACGGTCACCATCGGTTCCGGCAGCGTCCACGTCACACCGGATCCCTTCCACCAAGAACTCCGATGCTGTCCTGCCCGTGACGACCTGATCCCGGTCGGCGGGATGGCGACGGCTCGGCAACATCTCCTGCACCAACCCTTGCGCCTTCTCCTGCACCGTCTCGTGCGACTTCTCTTGCGCGGGGCTCGGCAACGACGGGAAGTTTGGGCAGGTCAACCCAGCGTATGCGCGTGGTCGGGGGTCTGACATCCCCGTTGCGACCCCTTTCGCCCATGCCCTGACTGAGTCGAGGAGGAGGGAGGGCAGGCTGGGCGGCGCGGACGCGGCCGGGGATCAGGGCGCGTGCTCGCCCTGTTGCGCGTCGGCTCCGCCGCCGCGCCGCCGTGTGCAGCATTTCCCAGCACGCACGGGAGGCCCGAGACCTCGCCCATTCGAGGGAATCGGTGGCTGGTGTCTTCGGCCGGTGCGCTCGCGCCGGTTAGCATCCTGCCCGGCTAGTGCGTACTGCCGATCACCGCCTGCTTCCGGAGCCACGCCGCCAGACGCGGGGGTCAAGGTCCTGCGGGGCCCGCTCTGTTCCGTTCTGCGTTCCGTCGTATCCACGGCAGTCGTACGAGCCGGGGTCGGGGGCGGACGACGCCGAAGGGAGTAGGGCCGTGCGTCCAGCCGGTGCGTTTCTCCTTGACCTCAGCTCAGGTCAAGGAGAAACGCACCGCCTCCGCCTCGCCGACTCCACCGCACCACTGTCGGCGGCCGGGACTCTCGGAGGAGGCGTCCGGGGCCGGGACGAGTCCGGTGTGCTGTGCCCATCGGAAGGCGGTGTGTCTGCGACCACCTAGGGGGTCAACGGCAAGTCCACCCTCACCTCCGGCAAACTCAAGCGCCGCCACTGTGGAGGCCGACTTCTGCGCGGCTGCTTTGGGGTCGGGCCGGGAGGGACCATGGTGCCCGACGGTACGTGACGTGCCGTCAAGAATGGTTTCTTCTGAATTGCGTCCTATTTCTCCCGTATCCCGTAAAGGATTGATCAAGGTCGCCGCCGTGGCGACCGTGCGGGCAGCCGCGATCGCCTGGCGAAGCAGGGCCGTATGTACATATTTGTAACCCCTGTCGAACTGCTGACGGTGAGTCACCAAGTGTCTCCTTGTGGAGATTTTTGCGCCTGCTTGACGATGTGAACAGGAGTCACAAAGTCCCCATGTGTGGGCGATGTAAAGATCTGCCGTCGTTGCTTCACCAGCAGAAAGATCACGGGGGTTGTCCGTGCGTAGCAGATCACGGTCCGGCAGATTCGGCAGAGGCGGTCGATCGGGCGGTACACGCCGTTCGTCGTCTCGCATACGCGCGATAGGGTTGGTGGCCGCCGCCGTCCTCGTTGCCGAAGCTGCTCTCACCCTCGCCGACACCGGCGCGGCGGTGGCTCTCCCGGACGACACCGCCACCTCCGCCGCAGCGTTGACCGCATCGGCGGACACTCACTACGGCGCCGCCGAAGCCAAGGACCCCACCTCGGCCCTCCTGATGGCCCGGCTGCAGGACCGAAAGATCGAGGTCTTGTCAGAGCGGACCAGCGACTCCACGACCTACGCGCTGCCCGACGGCAGCATGCAGACCGCGGACTACGCCGGGCCGATCCGCGTGAAGCAGGACGGCGACTGGCACGACATCGACACCGACCTCTCCGACACCGGCCCGGACCTGGAGCCGCAGGTGGCCGCAGCGGACATCGCGGTGTCGGACGGCGGTGACACCACCCTCGCCTCGGTCACCAAGGGGTCGGATTCCTTCGGCCTGGGCTGGGCGGACAAGCTCCCCACCCCGACAGTGAAGGACGACACCGCCTCCTACGACCTGGGCGACGGGCAGACCCTCTCGGCGACCGCGCTCGCGCAGGGCTTTTCCGAGAACATCACCCTGGACAGCCGCCCGTCCGACAAGACGGTCAGCTACCGCATCCCCATGCGGCTCAAGGGCCTGACCCTGTCCCAGGCCGACTCCGGACATCTGCTGCTTAAGGACGGCGGCGGCAAGCTGGTCGCCGAGGCGCCCGCGCCGATGATGTGGGACGCGAGCAAGGACCCGGCCTCCGGTGAGTCCGCTCACCAGGAGCAGGTGGCGACGAAGGTCGAGACCGCCGACGACGGCTCGCAGACTCTCGTCCTGACCCCGGACGCCGGCTTCCTCGACACGGCCACCTACCCGGTCACCGTCGACCCCACCTCCACCCTGGCCGTCACCACCGACACCTGGGTGCAGACCCCGGACTACCCCGACTCCCAGGTCTCCTCGCAGGAACTCAAGTCGGGCACATACGACAGCGGCACCGACATCGCCCGCGCCTACCTGAAGTTCGACGTCTCGAAGTTCGCCGGTACGCACATCACCTCGGCGACGATGAAGCTGTACAACTACTACTCCTCCACGTGCTCCACCTCGGGTGCTGAGACCCAGGCCCGCCGGATCACTGCCACCTGGTCCTCGACGTCAGTGACCTGGGCGGCCCAGCCGTCCACGACCACGACCGGCATGGCGACCAACACCGGTCACTGGGGCTACTCCTCGTCCTGCCCGGCTGCCTGGTCGAACTGGAACATGCAGTCGATGGTGCAGGCCTGGGCGGATGGTTCCACCAACTACGGCATCCAGCTGCGCAGCGCCGACGAGACCGACGCGACGACTTGGCGCCGTTTCCGGTCGGCGAACTACACCACCTCTGGGTACGCCCCGCAGCTGGTCGTCACCTACAACTCCTACCCGGCCAAGCCGACGTCCGTCGCCGTGTCCCCCTCCGCGGTTAACGCCTACAGCGGCAAGCGGTACGTGACGACATACACGCCGACCCTGTCCGCGAAGGTCTCCGACCCGGACGGCTCCACCGTCAAGGCCCAGTTCGAGATCACCAACGACCCGGCCTACTCGGGCGAGACGTCGTACTCCTACACCGCCACCTCGTCCTCCGTCGCCTCCGGCGGCACCGCCACGTTGGCCGTCCCGAGCGCGAGCCAGCTGGCAGCCGCGCATCTGCGGCTGCGGGTGCGTGGCTACGACGGCACGGACTACGGCGCCTGGTCGTCGTACGTCTTCTTCGTCCCGAACGTGGCCAAGCCGAACCCGCCCACGATCTCCTGTTCCCCCTACTCTTCCGGCAGTTGGACGGACAAGTCGAGCAGCGGCGCGACCTGCACGCTGTCCACGACCTCCACCGACGGCGCCGGCTACCAGTGGGGTCTGGACGACAAGGCCGTGCCCAACAGCGCGCTGGACACCACCGACGGCAACGGCGGCCAGTCGCAGACCATCACCGTCAATCCGGGCAACGGCTGGCACACCCTGTACGCGCGGACCATCGACTCCGGCGGCAACATCTCCACCTCCACCACCTCCTACGCCTTCGGCGTCGGCAAGGCGGGGCTCGCCTCCCCTGTCACGGGTGACACCACCGACGACGACGTGACCCTGTCGGCCACCCAGTCCGGGGCCTTCACCGGAGTGACGTACCAGTACCGGATCGGCGACAGCGTCGCCTGGCAGCCGATCCCGGTGACCTACGTGACCAAGAGCGGCGGCTCGGCGCTCTCCTCCTGGCCGCTCTCCTTCTCCGCCACCGCGAACCCCGACGACCTCACCTGGGCGGCGACCAGCCAGCTCACCGACGACGGTCCGGTGCAGGTGCGGGCGCTGTTCACGGACGGCACCAACACCTACGGCACCGACGCGGCCACCGTTACCCTCGGCGCCAAGGCCGACAACGCGACCATCAGCGCCATCGGTCCCGGCACGGTCAACCTGCTCACCGGAGACTTCTCCCTCGACGCCACGGACGCCGGCGCGTTCGGCACCGCCGTCACCCGCACCTTTTCCTCCCGCGAGCCGCTTGCCGGGGCAGGCCAGCCGGGACAGGTCGCGGTCTTCGGCCCGAACTGGACATCCGGGATCACCGCGTCCACCTCGGACTGGACGTACATTCGCGCGACCTCGACCACCTCGGTCGCCGTCGTGGACGCCGACGGCGGCCAGACCGGCTTCACCCTCAACGCCTCCGGTGGCTGGACCCCCGAGCCGGGCGCCGAGAATCTCACCCTGACCCTCGCCGGCGACACTTACACGCTGAAAGACTCCGGCGGCAGCGTCACCACCTTCGCCAAGGTCGCCGGCACCGCCTCGACGTGGCAGGTGAAGACCTCATACACGGTCAACAACTCCTCCGCGAACACCACCACCGTGTCCTCGCGGGCGGTCACCCTCTCCGACGGGAGGATCCTGGCCGAGCCGCAGTACGTCATCGCGCCCACCAGCGCGGTCAGCTCCGCAGACTGCATTTCTGACCCCTCCAAGGCCTACTGCCGGGTCCTGGAGTTCGTCTACGCCTCCGGCACCACCGCGACCTCCACCGCGTTCGGTAACTACGCCGGACAGGTACAGCAGATCAAGCTGTGGGCCACCGCCCCCGGCGGCACAGCCTCGACTTCGACGCCCATCGCCCAGTACGCCTACGACACCTCGGGCCGCCTCCGTGAGGCATGGGACCCGCGCCTTGGCACCCCGCTGAAGACGGCCTACACCTACGACAGCGCAGGCCGGGTGGCCACCGAGACCGACCCGGGCGAACTGCCCTGGACCTTCACCTACGACAAGGTCGGTACCAACGGCGACGCGGGCGACGGCATGCTGGTGTCCGCCTCCCGCCCGACCCTGAAGCCGGGCACCGCGTCGACCACCGACGCCACCGCCACCACCAGCGTGGTCTACGACGTCCCGGTCTCCGGAACGTCCGCCCCGAACAAACTGGATCCGGCCACCACCGCCACCTGGGACCAGCACGACAACCCGGTCTACGGCGCCGCCGTCTTCCCCGCCTCCACCACCACCCCGTCCTCCCACAATGGCGCTGACCTCGGCTCCGGCGCATACACCACCGCGACGATCAGCTACCTCGACGCCAACGGCCGCGAGGTCAACACCGCCGTGCCCGGCGGCCACATCGCCACCACCGAGTACGACACCGACGGCAACGTCACCCGGGAACTGACTGCGGGCAACCGTGAGCTGGCTCTCGGCACAACGAACAGCTCCGACCCCAGGCTCGCAGGGGCCATCGCGGGCGCGAGCAGCACCGCGAGCGCGTCCGAGCTGCTTTCCACGCTCACCGAGTACACCACCGCCACGGATGGCGTGTCCCTGGCCTCAGACGTCTACGAGCCGCTGCACACTGTCACGCTCCAGCACGCCCTCCCCGGCGGCACGAGTGGCGCCGACCTGGCTGCCGGTACCGAGACCCTGGCCCGCGCGCACACTGTCTACGCCTACGACTCAGGCCGTCCGAGCGATGCCACGGTCTCCGACCTGCTGACCTCGACGACGGTGGGCGCGAGCGTCTTCGGTTACCCGTCTGACGGCGACATATCCAAGGACACCAGCACCTACGACTGGTCGACGGGCCTTCAGCTGACCTCGGTCACCGACCCCTCCGGCCTGGCTCTCACCACCACCTACAGCTACGACGGCGACGGCAACCTGCTGTCCGCCACCGGCCCGAACAAGAACTCCACCACCCAGACCGTCACCACCTACTGGTCGGCGACCGGCTCCGGCACCTGCCAGGGACGCCCCGAATGGGCGGGCCTCACCTGCCGGGTGGCGCCCGGCGCCGCCATCACCGGCGGCGGATCGAACCCCACCGAACTGGTCACCAAGTCCTACGCCTACGACCGCTTCGGTGAACCCGTCACCGTCACCGAGACCGCCAACGGCTCCACCCGGACCACGGCGTACACGCGAGACGCGGCAGGCCGGGTCATCAAGAAGGCGATCAGCGGCGGACAGGGCACGGCCACCCCGGACACGACGTACACCTACGACGCGTCCACCGGCCTGCTCTCCACCCAGACCGCCAACTCCCAGACCATCACGCACACCTACGACAGCCTCGGCCGCCAGATCTCCTACGCCGACGGCTCCGGCAACACGACGACCACCGCGTATGACACCCTGAACCGCCCGGCCACGGTCACGGACTCGGTGCCGTCGACGACCACCTACACCTACGACGCCACCACCGGCTACCCGGCCAAGGTCACCGACTCCGTCGCCGGAACCTTCACAGCCACCGGCTACGACGCCGACGGCGACCTCACCGCCGAGACCCTGCCCGGCGGCTACACCCTCATCCAGGACTACAACACCGTCGGAGCACCCACAGGCCGCACCTACACCGACTCCTCCAGCACCACCGTCCTCGACGACCAAGCCGACTACACAATCCTGGGCACCGAGGCCGGCCACGTGGAGAACAACGGCGCGCCCACCGACACCGGCTACACCTACGACGCGGCAGGCCGGCTCACCCAGGCCCAGGACGACACCGGCGCGACCTGCACCACCCGCGCCTACACGTTCGTGTCCTCTACGAGCTGGGACCGCACCAAGCTCACCACGGACGCCAGCACGACGGACTGCGCCGACACCACGGCGACCACCACGTCGACGGCGACGCACACCTACGACAGCGCCGACCGCATCACGGACACCGGCTACACGTACGACGCATTCGGCCGCACCCTGACCACGTCCAACGCGGCGCTCACCTATTACACCAACGATCTGGCCCGCAGCGAGGCGACCAGCACCACCAGGCAGACCTGGACCCTGGACGCCGACCACCGCCAGGCTGTCACGGCCAACGCCACCAGCACCGACGGCGGCACCAGCTGGACCACCGGCACGACGGCGACCAACCACTACGCCGACGACACCGACAGCCCGGCCTGGACCGCCGACTCCTCCGGCACGATCACCCGCTCGGTCCTGGACCCGGCCGGCGCCCTGGGCGCGACGACCTCCGCAAGCGGTGCCATCACCCTTCAACTCGCGGACCTGCACGGCGACATCGCAGTCACCCTGGCCACCGCCACCACAACCGCCACCGCCTACTCCTACGACGAGTACGGCAACACAACGAACACCTCACGCTACGGCTGGCAGGGAAGCTCCCGCCTCGCGAGCGACACCCCCACCGACCTCACCCTCATGGGCCTGCGCCTCTACAACCCCACGACCGGCCGCTTCCTCCAGACCGACCCCGTCTCGGGCGGCAGCGCGAATCCGTACGACTACTGCAACGGCGACCCGGTCAACTGCGCCGACACGAACGGCCAGTGCCCGTCATGGAAGCACCCGATCAAGAAGGCCGCGTGCAAGGCGGCCGTCTGGGCCACCGAATACGGCATCGAGGCAGTCGGCGAGGTCTTCTGCGGGGCCGTGGCCACCGTCGTCTTCGCCCTGTGCAGCGCGATCGTCACCGGACTCTCCGCCGCAGTGTCGTACTACGTCGAAACACGCTGGGACGGCGGCTTCTCCTGGGGCGAGGCGATCAGCAACTTCGTCATCGCCGCTTTCGCCGGGGGAGTCCTCGGTGGAGCCACGATGAAATTCCTGAAGAGCAGCACCGGAAGAAGGTTCCTCCGCAAGACCAGATCATTCCTGGCCAGAGCAGCGGAGACAGTGGAAACGAAGGTTGCCAACAAGGTCGGCCTGCACCTCCACCTCTCGGGTCTGGTGACCAGGATCACCAACGTGGTCAAGGAGAGGCTGGGCTAGAAAGATATGGAGAAGCCAGACAAAACCGGTAGGCCAGAGATGACTGTGAAGGCAGAAATGACAACAGAGTCGGATGAGAAGAAGCGAGGGTTCTCGCTGCTGCGATTCACCCTCATGCTGATCGCCATCGCGCTCGCCCACTTCGCGACCGCTGTCGCCTTCGGCCATTCCGTCACGAGTGCTCTGGCGACCTTGGCCGAGGACACGGTCATGCTCATCGTCGTGGTTTCGGCGGTCGCCTACATCAGGACCAGGATGCGGCGGAAAGCACAGAGCTAGCTTCAGCCAAGGCGGCATCGGGGCGACGGCCGCGTGCCGTATACATCGCTCCGACGTGGCCCTACCCAGATGTGCGGCCCGACACGGCACTACTGGGGCGGGCAGGGTCGTCCTGCCTGGCCCCGCTGCTGGGTCAGCGTGACTGGACCCAGGGACCGCTGTACGCACGGCGCCGCGGACCGCGGTCGCGGCCCCCGTCGGCCTCGTACGCGAGGCTCAGCGCCCAGCGTGTGCGGACTGCACTCCGGATGGACGGTGGTGCGCATCGTAGTGCGCACCGAATGGACGGTGGTGCGCACTGGATGGGCGCACCACCGCACCAGCGCGCACTCACCCGGTGCGGTGGTGCGGTCAGCGGTGGAGAGCCACCACGTTCTCCACCACCGCGCAGGCCCGCGCCACCTGTGGCTTTATTCACGAGAACGAACAGCAGATGTTCACCACTTCGGGAGGCAGTTCAGGGCGTTCAGCAATCGAGCACTGAGCTGCGGGAGGATCCTACGAACAGGAGCGCCCTTCGTGGGGCTTGTGCCGCACGAACGCACCCCGCGTGCTCGGCTGTCGAGGCGAATCACGGCCCGTCTATTCGGGTGGTACAGCGCGGTTCGGCCCCGCGTCGTTCCAGGTGAACCGGTACGCGTTGACCACGTGAACACCAACACGCACACCCCCCGCCCGGCACCGCCCCGCTGGCGCCGGCTGTGCCGGACCGCCGCCGCCGTCCTGGGCGTGACTCTCGCCGCAGCACAGTCCGTCAGCGCGTCACCGGCCACATCCCGCCCCGCGAACCAGGAAGCGCCAGCCAGGGCGGCGCAGCAGGCAGGCATCGAAGCTCCCGCCGTACACGTCGGGGAGGGGCTGTGATCAAGGTGACTAGCACCGAGCACTACGGCGAGCTGCTCAACGCGGAGCCGAAAGTCATCGCCATGTTCACGGCCAACTGGTGCGCGCCCTGCAAGGCCATCACGCCCGAATTCGAGTCCCTCTCAACGCAGTACGAGACCGTCGCTTTCCTGTTCATCGACATCGACATCAACGAAGAGGTGGCCGAGCAGTACGGCGTCTCCGGCCTGCCCATGTTCCTCACCTTGCGGAAGGGGCAACAGATGGACACCCTCAAGGGGGCCAACGATGTGGCGCTCCGCCGGATGGTTCGGGTATTTGCCGCGTCCTAAGCCCGCACCTCCCCCGACCCTCGCCGAACTCAACGACCTGACCGGTAGCTCTGTTCACGAGAACAAACATCCCCCGCACCTAGCTTGGATCACGGCTCTGGCCAACGATCAGGAAGACTCCTCCCGTAAGGGACCGCCTTCCCACGGCCCCGCCGCTCCCCAGCGGCGGGGCCGCATGGCTTTCAGGACTGACAGAGCATGCGCCGCAGGTCGACGTTCGATTCCGCTCCGGCTTCGGCGCCTTCCAAACTGGCGAATAAACGCTGCTCAAACTCGCGAGCAAAGCCACACCTGTGCATCGCGCAGCGCACGTAGAGCTGGCACGACGTCCTTCGGTGCGTCGGCGAGGACCTGGCCGACGAAGTGCGCGATGGTGCAGGCGATCCCCGGCGCGGCAGCCGCGGGGGCGTGCGTGGCCCACTGGCTGATCGCCATCAGATAGATGACGCCGACCTCGTCCACGACGAAGGAGTCAGCGCAAGGCTCGGTGTCGTCGGACAGCGCGGTCACGGGGAAGACGATGCGTTCCGCGATGGCCGACAGCAGCCCTGGTAGCTGCTCCACCTCGGGCACGAGCCGCGCCGCCGTGGCGTCGTCGCCGGCCGCCACGGCCAGGACGTAGTCGAAGCCGAGCTGGACCAGTTGCGGGGGCAGCGAGGGAACGATCGGGGACATGGACAGCTCCTGACGTACGGTCACCGTGCCGGACAGGGCAACATCCCCGCAGCGTCAGCCCGCCGGCCTGTGGACAGAGGACAGAGGACAGAGAACTCTCCACCCTGAGCCGGAACGGGCGAACCAGGGCTGCAAGGGCCAAAGCGGGCCCCTTGACCAAGGCGGTCGGCCCGACCACGAGCCCCACCATGACCCCTTGTCCAGGTCTGCAACCGCCCTGACCGCGGCCACGTTTCTCCTTGACCACGGCTGCTACCGGTCACGGTCAGACCGCGGACAAGGGGGTCACCTGCACGCTGCTCCCTCAAGTCCCCGCCCACCAGGGCGGCCTGAAGCGAAGGAGCCGCCGCGATGACCACGCACCGACCCCTGGCAGGCGCCCGCCCCGACCACAGGCCCGACCACCACCGGGCAGGCCGCCGCGGCCTCCTGCCGTCGGCGCCTGCGATCCCACTGCCGTACCCACTTCCGTGCCCGGGACGAGCGCGGACCGCATTCCCCCTGGCCACCACAGCTTTTCGACGCTGCGGTGCAGCGTCACAACCCTCTTCTCTCCTCCTCTCACTGACCAAGCCCTGGGAAATAGGTGGGGGTGGGGTGTCAGTGGTGGAGGCGATCATCGGGTTCAGGGCGCGCCGGGTGCCCTCTGCGGCCGGGGACCGGCGCCCGGCCGGTGGCCGGACGCCGACGACGGGAGGGCGGAGCTGATGGCGAAGCGTAAGGAGAACGAGGCGGGATCGTCGACCGCGTACCGCGCCGATGCGCTGCGCGTGCTCGGGGTGCTCAAGGCTGCGACGGCGGACCAGATCCAGCGCCTGTCCTCACCGCACCTGACGTACCGACACACCCTCAAGGACACCGCGGCCAAGCGGAAGGACGCGCGCACCGCCTCCCACCGCGGTGCGCTCAACGATCTGCGACGGCACGGCCTGGCCGTCGACGGCGGCCGCACCCGAGGCGGGGAGGAGGTGCGCCTGCTCACCAAGGACGGGCTGGCCGCCGCCGGCCTCGAGTTGGACCGGGGGCCGGAGGAGATGGGCGGCATGCCTAAGAGCGCGGGACGCTCGGGTGCCTCGCACCCGATGACGGTCATCGCGATGATCCGCCCGAAGCCCGATCTGGAGCTGGTGGCCGGTGAGCCGGCCGAAGCCGTTGCGGCCGCCCAGGCCTCGGTCGACGCACCCGACGGGATCGGCACCCTCACCTCCTACGCCACCGAGGTCGCCCTCCCGGCAACCGGCACCTGGCGGAATCCCGGCGTCGGCTGCGCGTGGGCCGACATCGTCCTCACCGCTCCGGAGGCCGGGCTGCCGCTGTTGTTCATCGAGGCCGACAACTGCACTGAGGAAGCGCCGATCATCGCGGCGAAGTTCGACAAGTACGTGCGTCACTTCCACCGGACGGTGAAGGACACCGACGGCCAGGACAAGCCGATGTGGCGCACCCGCTGGTCCGCCCCCGCTCCCCAGTGGGGCGACGCGCCCCATCCGCCGGTCCTGCTCGTCTTCCACCAGGTCGGCAAGCGGACCGCCAGGACGCAGATGGAGCGTGTCGCCGACCTCACCCGCAGGCACTGGCAGGGCCAGTGGGCCGAAGGCGGCTTCCGCATCTACGACGGGAAGATGGCGATCGTGGCGACCACGCTGGAGCTGCTGCGCGAGCACGGCCCGGCCGGTCCCGCGTTCCGGCGCTTCGGCCGCGACGGCTACCAGAACCTCTGGGATGCGATCGGCAACCCTCGCCGGGATGTCGGCCTCGCCCGCCGTGCTGAAGAGGGGCGGCGCCGTCTCGCGCAGGAAGCCGCCGAACGTGAGGCTCAGCGACCGGTGTGCAGGGACTGCGGACAGAAGTTCACCGATGCCCGGTGGAAGGCCAGCATCGCGGTCGACTGGGGCCGCGGGGACAGTCACCCGCACCTGTGCGACGACTGCAAGGCGCGTGTGCTCGAGGCGGAGCGGCAGGCGGAACAGATCGAATGGGAGCGCCAGGAGCAGGAGCGCCGGGAGGCGGAAGTGGCGCAGGACTCGAAGGCCGGCGGCTGGCTCGAACGCTGGCGGAGCTGACCCGGCAGCGCGGGGGCTTGCTCAGGACCACCTGGGCAAGCCCCCGTTGTCGGTGGCGACTGCGAGGCTGCACTGTATGGACAGCGACGATGAGCAGCTGCTGCGCGGCCGGATCTACGGAGCCGACCACGACCACCCGGGCCCGAAGCCGGGACGCAGCTACGCCGAACTGGTGGGCGGACCGCTGGACGGGCTGCTGCTCGACATCACCGGCTGGAGGCCGGTGGAGATCGGCGACGGTGTCTCCCTCCTCACGGAGCTCGGGCAGTTCGGGCCCGGCGGGCGGGCGCTGTACGACCCGCGCCCTGGCGACCCGGCCCGCTGGGACTGGGGCGGCGACAGCCCCTGACAGCCCGCCACTCGGTCGGGTGAAGACACCGCCGCGGCGGAACCCTCCCCGGCCGCCCGGGCGTAGTGCCGTACATGGACCCGATCAACGAGGTGCACGTGAGTGAGCCGGGCCTGGTCGTCGTTGACGTCGCGGCCGCCGACGACGCCACCGCCCTAGCTTTCCAGCAGCTGCTCGCCGACCAGTGGGCGACAGCGACAGCGGAGCAGACGACCCGCGAGGCGGGGGAGCCCGGCGTACGGCTGCGCTGCTACATGGACTTGAGGCAGCCGGTCGGCTCGGATGCTTCGGCCCTCGTGCCTCCGCAGGTCTTCACAGAGGTACAGCGATGACGATCGCCTGTCAGGTGGTGCGGTTCCCGGCCAGCCGTCGCTGTGCGGCGCGTTCCACGAACGGCTCCAGGCCGCTCTCGGGGTGCAGGTACACGTAGCGGTCGGCGGCTTGGATCTGCACGGCGTTGAGGCGGTCGACGAAGGACCGGGGGACGGTGAGCGTGACGTCCTCGGGGCCCAAGGACAGCAGGTGCTTCGGGCCGATGGGAAGGATGAGGGTCTGAGCGTCACCGAACGCCATGCCGTACATGGTGCGGCTTTCCTTTACGGACAGGGGCAGGGCCGGGTTGTCGCCGATCAGGAACTGGCCCGTCTCGGGCGTGATCACCTCCAGCCGCCGCGTCGACGCCAGGTCCCGCATTTTGTGGAAGGTGTCCTCGATGCTGGTGCGGAAGAGCTTGCCGCTCTCGCGGTCGCGCATAACCGTGGACCGTTCGATGAGGCGTTCGGCGAAGGCTCCCAGGGCAGCCGGGCCGGACAGATATAGGCCCGTCTCGCGCAGTGCTTCGAGGCGCAGCTGCTCCGGATACTGGGTGAGCACCTTGGCGAGCAGGCGTGTGCGGGCCCGCTCGACCGAGTCGGTGTGCACGTCGCGGTAGTGGAGCGACCGGACGTAGTGGAGCACGACCAGGTCGCGCAGCACGTCCACGTGAAGAGGGTCGGCGAACGGAGTGCCGACGTGCACGGCGGCGAGCGCCGCAGGCACGCGCCTCTCCACGTCGCCCCACAGTGCTTCAACGGCTGGGGAGTCGACGGCGACGAAGTCCTTGACCCAGCCGCATCGGCTGGTGGGCATCCGCTTGTGCACGCGTCCGGGGTTGTGCAGGTCGAACGGGAGCAGCTGCAGGCTGCCGCCCTTCGGCTCGGGCGCCGTGAACTCTGTGAGCAGGACCTGGGATATGAGGTGTTGCCGCGATGTGTGCTGTGCTGTTCCCACACGCCGAATTCTGCCAAGTGCCCCTCGCCACCCGCTCAGAGTTTCCCGGCTGCCGATCCGCAGGGTCGCCGGTCAGTGCAGCCGGACCACGGTGACGACCGAGTGCCGGGTCGTGCCCGCCACGACCTCCACCACCACGTCACCGGCGGCGGGGGTGTAGGTGTCGCCGGCGTTCGTGGACGCCTGCCCGGCCTGGGGGACCAGGTGGGGGCCGACGACGGAGGCGAGCGCCGTGGTCAGTCGCTGGGACAGCGCGACGCGTCCGTCGGGTAGCCGTACGGCGAGTGCCTTCGGATGTCGCGCGGTGCCGGTGAAACCGACCACGGTGACGTCGACCGTGTCCGCGTGCCGGACCTTCGACCTTCTCTGCACCAAGTCAAGCTGGGCAAGCCGTGAAGACGGAGGCTGACTGACGTCGGGTGCTGCCGAAGACCAAGAAGGCCGAGCCCCCCGCTTGAGTTCCGAACGGCGAGCACCGGCGTCAGGTGTTCGTGAGCAGCGCCGAAACGGTCGTCACCGTGACTACACCCGTTTCGCCCCCGAACCCTGCGGCAGCGAGCCATCAGCTGTGTCGTGGTGAGAGCCGATACGGTCCATCTGCCTCCAGGCTGGGAAGATCACGGGGCACAGCGTGGCGAGCAGGTACACACCGCCGACCGCCAGCAGCGAGAAGGGCAGGCCGACCGAGTCCACGAGGAAGCCCGCGGCCAGACCGCCCAGCGGAGTGACCAGCTGGACCGAGGCCGTTGTCGCGCTCAGCACGCGGCTGCGCAGGGCCTCCGGCACCGTCTCATACGTCACGGTGGCCACGATGGGGTTGAGGACACCGAAGGCGAGACCCTCTACCCCCATGATCACGGCCAGCGGGAGGAAGGTGTCACTGAAGGCGGCCACCACGAAGCGCGGCAGGCCCCCGATGAGAAACGCGATCGTGAACACAGGCCACCGCCGAAAGCGGCTGCCCACCGCCCCGTAGACGAGAGCCCCCGTGAGCGCGCAAACCCCAAACGCCGCGTTCAGCAGACCGAGATCGACGGCACCGTCAAGCTCCTGGCGGGCATGCACGGGCAGGAGCACGGCGCTCCACCCTTGGTCGAGACCCCGGGTGACCAGCGTCATCAGGCACAGACCCAGCAGCAGCGGCGTGGCCGCCACGAAGCGATACCCTTCCGCGAGTTCACGACGGTAGGCGCGCAGCGACGCCGGCTCGGCCCGTCGTTGGGCCTGCGCCTCGGGCAGGCCCCGCACTCCGAACGCGAACAGTGGCGCCGCCACGGCGAAGGTCGCGGCATCCACCAACAGGACGTTCGCGGCTCCCAGTACGGCGATCAGCACACCTCCGAGGGCGGACGCCGTCAGCGCCGCACAGCGTGCAGCACCGTCGTACAGCGAGGCCGCCCTGGTCAACGGCATTCCGGCGCGTGCGGCGAGGGTAGGCAACAGCACGCCGCGAGCGGTTTCACCCGGCGCACGGAACAGCCCTGTAATCGCCATCAGCACGCACAGCATCCACAACTGCAGGATGCCGGCGAACTGCAGCAGCGGGATCGCCGCGACGGCGGCCCCGCAGGCGAGATCCGAGGCGACACTCAGCCGCCGTCGCCCCATCCGGTCGATGACCGGGCCGGTGACGAGCGCGGCGAGCACTGCGGGCAGCAGAGTGCAGAACGCGACGATTCCGGCCTTGGCGGCACTGCCCGTGCTTTGGAGCACGAACCACGGCACGCCCATGTAGGTGAGGCAATTCCCTGCGATCGAAACGAGGTTGGCGGCAAGAACCATTGCCAGAGGACGGCGATCAACCGTCCCGAAGTCTTCGGACACTACGGTGGTCTCCCAAAGGGGAAGCGCCCACCCTGAACGAAGCAGGTCAGCCGGTGGGCGAAGCGAAGTGATCAGCGTCTGGCGCGCATGACGAGGCGCACCGCGGTGCGGTGTTCACAAGCAGCGCCTCCAACACTTCGCCGGGATGACCACCCGGCACCTCCACGCATTGTGACCTCGGGCACCGGCCCGTCGCAACGACAATCCGCCCTCATGGCGTCTAGGCCACCTGCTGCCCCAGACCGTGCCGACCGAATCCCGCCGCGCCGCCCTCGCGCTCTCCCTGACCGTGTGCAGCAGTGCGGCGTGGGTGGGCGCTTCGCTGGGCGGCGTACTGGGCGCCGCCATCGGGCCCGGCTGGGGGCCTGGCCGTCGCCGCGTCCTCCCTCGGCGCGGTCGCCTGACGGACACGCGGGCCGCATCTGGGACGGTCGCATCCGCGAGCTCATCCGCCCCGGCCTGCTCATCCTCGACGACTTCGCTATACGTCAGTTGTCCGCCTCTCAGGCCGACGAAGTCTACGAACTCGTCTGTGAGCGGCAGGGCAGGTATCTGATCATGACCAGCAACAGGGTGCCCAGCGACTGGTATCCCATGTTCCTCATCCCGGTTGTCGCCGCGCTGCTGGACTGGCTGGTCAACTCCAGCCAACAGGTCATCATGAACGGCCCCAGCTATCGGCCCAACAAGCGGCCCAAGGGCCCGACCGAGAAGCCGGGCACACCCTCGAACGGCTGATCTGATGCCCCTCCGCCAATGTCACAGGCCCCCGCTACTCTCACGGCGTCGAGATCAAGGAGGACCCAGTGCTTGAAGGCGTGCTGATCGCGGAAAGTCTGCGGCTGGGAACGGAGTTGGCAGGAGTGCCGCTGCACATCACCAAGATCGCCAGAGTGGAGGTGAACAACGCGGCGGCCGAGCAGCCGCAGCAGTGGACTCTCCTGGACTTCGCCGCCGAGGAGACCGACGCCGAGCGTCTGGCCGAGCAGCTGGCTGCCTGCCTGGCCCCGACCGGGGGCTGGTATGTCAACTACAACACCACCACGGAGGCGTTCGTGATCTTCGCCGATAAGGTCTTCCGCTATCCGCGCAAGCAGGCCGAAGGCCGTCGGCAAGCGCAGAACTACGCGCGCTCCATCGGCATCCCCGAGTCACAACTGGACTGGCAGGACTGACCCGTCGGGCCCCGCATCACCAGCGGGGCCCGACCGCAGCTACAGCCACCACCTGGGGAATCACGTGACCCAGGGGGGGTGGGGAATCGGCTGACCGTCGGCACCCTCATACGCTGGCGACAGCTGAAATTGTCGCTGTGACTCGTGTCGCCGTGGCCCACAGGTCTTCGCGTTCATCATGGGGTTCTGCTGGACTGCTGCGGATGGGGGTCACGGCGAGCTTTGGACGCGTTGAGCGGTGTAGGTGACAGTTAGGCGCGGGTCTGCGACCTGGCCGCCGAGCTCGTCGACGAGCGAACCGAGGCGAGTGAGGAACTCTTCGCGGTCGGGCGCGGAGAGTTCCGCGATGTTCGGGAACGTGGACCACTGATCCCGTGCGGTCTGCGGGGTCAGGATCTGCTCCCATTCGATGATCTCGACGGAGACGTTGTCGAAGTAGCCGCCCGTGGTCAACTGGCTGCGCCACCGGTCGGTGTCGAGGACGTGCGAGCGGCTGTCCCGGTAGCCGGTCCCGCCGGGCAGCAGGTCGTGGTAGACCTCGTCGAGCCTGTCGCGGAAGAGCGTGGGCCGCTTGACGTCGCCGAAGTCGTTCCACCACGCCGCCAGCCAGCCGCCCGGACGCACCAACCGGGCGATTTTCGCGGTCGACGTGGCCGGGTCGAGCCAATGCAGCGCTGTCGCCGCCGCCGCGAGGTCGAACCCGCCTGGCAGGTCTGCAGCCTCGAAGTCACTGACGTGGACCTCCAGCCGGTCACAAGCGTGATCGGCGACGAGGATCGCGGCCAGGCTTTCGCCGGGCTCGACCGCGACCACGTGCGCGCCGGCCGCCAGCAGCGGCTCGGTGGCCAGGCCCGTACCGGCACCGATCTCGAGCACCCGCGTACCGGGCCGCAGTCCGCAGCGCTCTGCCAACAGGTCGAAGACCGCGTCCGGGTACCGTGGTCTGCCTCGTTTATAGGTCAGCGCATCGGCGTTGAACGACATCCGGCGAGCTGCGCGCGTCGTGTCAGCCATCATCGATCGCTCGGCGGTGACAGCTTCCTGAGGAGCTCCGGTGTCGAGGTCAGATTCTTGATCGTCCACTTCGGCAGTCTGCCAGCTACGCCTTACGGGGCCACAGGATTTTCGCCCCGGGTGCCATGCGCAGCTGGGAGCCACAGGTGGTCGCGAAACCTCGTGATGCTGCACAGCAATGCCGCGCTCATTTCGTCACGTCATAACCAGAAGGTGGCGGCTTGACAGGGAGGTTCGCTTTGAGCCTCTCGAATGCGGTGGGCGTCGAGCGGTGCGACAGGAAGTTCTTGATCTGTTGAGCACAGTCGGCCGGGCTGGCGGTGCTCGTGTCGCACTCGATGTCGTAGAGGCCGTGGGCATGGACCTGGGTGATCTGGCGTGCGGCCAGCCCTGGCGTGCGGTCTGAGCGCTCCTGTTCGCGCCGTTGGAGTTCCGGCAGAGGACAGTGCACTCCGACCAGCATCACGTCTTTGGGGGCGAAGAGCGCGACACAGTCGAGTAGGTGCCAGGGCTCGCTCAGGACGTGATCGACCACGATGTTGTTGCCTGCTGCGGCCATTCCGGCGACCGCACGGTGGAAGCCCATCAATGCACGCCTGAGCAGCGAGGGTAGTTCCTCCGAAGCGATGGCCCGCTGGGGCCGCATGGCATCGAGCATGTCCACCGGCATGTGGAAGTACATGTCGTCCAAGGCCGTGAGGAGCGCCTCGGCGATGCTCGACTTCCCGGAACTCGACGTGCCGTTCAGAAAGATGATCAGTCCTCCGGCTGACTGCGAAGCACCCGCCGAGTTCGCACACTCGTGCGATTCATTTGCTCTTGGAGTCGCCATGATCTTCCCCCTCTTCATGAGTCGCCCGTATCCGATCATGATGCATGCGCAGACGCCAGCCCGTTTGAGGGGGAGAGTGACGGCGGCCAGCAGCAATGGGGGACATTCGTTCACCACGCCGAACCGGGACAGCATCAGATTGCTTACTGTTCGAAGGTCAGTAGATGGAGCGAAGATGTGACCATGCATGGTCATCGCGTCACCCACGTTCTGTTCGACTTCTTCGGAACCCTGGTCGATCATGCTCCCGGCGGCCCCGACCGCGACTTCGCCCGTTCGCACGACCTCATGCGAAGCCTGGGCGCCGCGCTGCCCTACGACGAGTTCCTGGCGGCATGGTCGAAGACCTCGGAGCAGTTCGCAAAGCTCAGTGACATCGACAACCGCGAGTACTCGATGACCGACATCGGCACGGCATTCCTGCGCGATGTCCTCGGCCGTCCACCGGCACGCGCCGCCGTCGACCAGCTGGTGCGCACCTATTTGTCGCAATGGAACAAGGGTGTGCGCCACCTGCCAGACATCGGCGGCCTGCTTACAGCGTTGGCCGCCGATTACCGGCTCGCGATCGTGAGTAACACGCAGGAAGCCGACCTCGTCCCGAGTCACCTCGAAGCGATGGGAGTGCGGCAGCTGTTCGACGCGGTGGTGACCTCATACGAGGTCGGCTGGCGAAAGCCGCACCCCGCCATCTACACGGCCGCGTTGAACGAACTCCGGATTGCTCCCGGCGCGGCCGTGTTCGTCGGCGACACCTACGAAGCCGACTACTGCGGCCCCCTGCGGGCTGGGATCCGCTCGCTCCTCATCGACCCACACCGCGGCGCTGCCATACCCCACGAGGCCCGCCTCTCCTCGATCTTCGAGGTGTCTGCCCGTCTCGCGGCACTCAACTGAGCAGACCGTGATCGACAGCACGCGACCCAGTACCTTTGACGATCTACGAGGTGGACTCCTCCACCATCGGCCGCGCGATCCCCTGGGGTCTGTGAACGTCTCGGCCCACGAACGAAACCGCTCGTTGAAGGCGATGGCCACGCTGTCTTCTGCAGGCGCACATCCCGGTCGTCAGCTGTGCGGAGAGGGGACAGTTGGGATGCCGAGGTTGACGAGGGCGCGGCGTGTGAGGCGGGCCGCGTCGGCTTGCTTGGTGCGGACGAAGGTCAGGGTCAGGTCAATGCCCTCGATCTCGCCGAGCCACTGCTCCTCCTCGGCTCGCTTTCTGCGGAGGAGTAGGTCTTTCTCGATCTCCGCGAGCCTGGGGAGCATCTTCGGGTTGACCTGCAGCATCGGGCATCGGATGCAGGCGTGTTCGTGCTGGCAGGGTGATCCGTAGGGGCGAGCGCAGTTGCCCAGTTCGACCTTCCGCTTGTCGAAGTGCTCCTCGAACTCGGACCGCTCCTCGGAGGTGATGTCGGCGTACTCGTCCTCAGGCCGCAGGGACCGGCGGTGGTTCAGGAACTCCTGGTAGGACTTGACGATGTCCTCGGCGAAGACCGCGACATACCCCTGAGTGGTCTGGAGATTCACGTGGCCGAGCAGGGCGGCGCCGATATGGATCGGCAGGCCGCCGTTGACGATGTCGGTGGCGAAGAGCCTGCGGAAGTCGTGCGGGGTGAACGTCATAGCGGCGAAGGCGTCGTTCGTCTCGGCGATCCTCTTGCAGGTGCGGCGGAGCATCTTCAGGACGGTGCCAGCCGCAATGACCCCGCGGATGGTGCCGATCTTGCGTTGCAGCAGGAACGGCATGGGCTCTGACCAGGTCTTTTCATGAGGGTCGTAGCGGCTGACCAGTGGGATCGGCGTTCCGTGGGGCGTCTGCCGGCGGACGATCTGCGCGACGGCGTGGAAGAGCTCGGCCGACATCGGGATCACCCGCTCTCGGTCGCTCTTGGAGGGTGCCACCACCAGCAGAGCGATGACTTCGCCGTTGGGGCGTTGGTACTGGCGGATGCTGAGGTGGGTCAGTTCAGTGAGTTCCTCGACCCGGATGCCGCTGTGCCGCAGGAGTTCGACGGTTGCCCACTCCCAGAAGGCGACATCCTCAGCCTTGGTGACGTCGATCGTCTTGCCCGTGCGGTGGTCGACGACTCTGACGGCCGGATCTTCGAGGAGCCGGGCCTTGCGCTGGTCCGTTTCGGAGTTGGTGCGTTCATAGCGGTGTCCATCGAGGGTGAACGCGCCGCCCAGCGGGGCGCCGCGGCCGGCTTGCAGCAGGGCGAACAGGTGCTCGCGCTGTGCTTCGACATGCTGGACGAGCGCGGGCAGCAGGGGCTGACGCACGCGCGTGCGGTCGGCCATGTTCCGGTTGTTCTCGCGGCGGCGCTCGCCGTATCCCTTCAGGTCGCGCGGCAGAACGGGGCAGGGGGCGACCCACTGGGCCCACCTCTCCGGCTCGGTAATGGCCCAACTGTGAAGGTCGACATAGAGGCCGCGGACGGACAGCAGGATCATCTCGAAGTGCTTGCGGATCTTCGTCTTGTCGTTCGTCCAGTAGCGCAGATCGGTCCGCCACTGGTCATAGACCTCCGGGCTGAGCACGAGGTCCTTCTGACCGGGGTTGATCTTCTCGATGCTCACCCAGAACAGACTCACCAGGTAGCGGGCAAGCGTCCGGAGCGTGCTGTAGTCGGAATCTGCACGACGGCGGGTCAGGTAGTCGATCAGGAGCTGACGGACCTCGCCATTCTGGATGGGGTAGCTGTCAACGAGTTCTTCGACCGTCTTCTGGCCGTTGTAGACGAACATCCGCAGGGTCGGTGGCGTGCCGTGCGGGAAGTGTCCGGTGCTGTGCAGCACCTCCCAGGCGGCAAGAGCACCGAAGCCGGCGTCTCTTTTGCCTTGGCTGTGGACGTTGCCCAGCTTCTTGACCTCCAGTGCGTAGTGCAGGAGTGCAGAAGGGGAAAGGTCGGCAAGGTCGATGCCCTGGGTGGTCAGCGCGCAGGTGAGGTCGAACTTCGCCCGCAGCCGGTTCAGGGGGTTCATCTGGGGGTGAGTATCGATCGCGGCGAATACTCCGTCCAGTTGAGGGTCGCGCTGAAGCCTGCGGAAGAACTCGGGGTAGCGGATGAACATGTTCGCCCTGAACCCCGGCAGCGACGGTTGGACGACCCGCAGGCTGAAGGCCATCCTCAATGCGGAGGTCAGGTTGCTGCTGTCGTAGCCGACACCTGGTCTGGCCAGGGTGTTCACCGAGGGCGCCTTCTCGTCGTTGAAGCCGCTGGCCTCCCAACGCTCCTGCCAGGTGGCGCCGGGCAAGGTCTCCAGGTGGCCGAAGAGCATCCGGACGCCGTGGCGGCGCTTCTCCCTGACTGACTTCTTCTCGCTTGGGATGAACTCCATGGCCAGGTGGCAGAGGTCCTCGACGGAAGCGGCTGTCAGGTCCCCGAACGGGGCCGGCGGATACTCGGGCTTCGGGGCCGGAGCCGCTTTGAGGACGGCTGCCTGGAACTTGGTGCGGTCCTTGGGCTGACGGACCTCATCGGGCTGCATCCTCCGCTGGCGGACCGTGTAGGTCTCGACCGTGGTCCGGTTAACCACCGAACACCGCCTTGAAGTCGTCCGGGTCGTAACCAGGCGCGATAGTCCATGCGACGCGTGGCCGGTTGTAGTGCTGCTGAAGCGCGTCAAAGAGATCTTCGACCCGGGCGTTGAGGTAGCGGCCGGTAGTGGCCAGGTCGGTGTGACGCATGATCATGCGGACCTGGGCGAGCGTGAGGCCGGGGTCGTTGGCCATCCGATTGGCGGCGGTGTGCCGCAGGTCGTGCAACGTCCAGTTGGTGCCGAGCTTGTTGTTCGCGCGCTGGATGATCCGGCGCATCGCCCAGTAGCTCAGCGGCCTTTCGGGGCCCCGCCGGGTCCGCAGCACCGGTTCATGTGCTGGCGGCAAGCCGGTCTGATCGAGGTAAGCGGCCAGGACCACCAGAGCCTGCGGGCTCACAGGCACCGGCTCGCGGACCTGCGTGCCCTTGGTGACGACGTAAATCTGCTGGCCGGACCAGTCGATGTCATTGGGCGTGATTCCCAGAAGTTCGCCGGCCCGTGAGCCGCTGGAGACGTAGAGCAGGACGGCGGCCCGGTCCCGGTCGTGTGTCATCGCGGCGAAGAGCTCGTCCCACAGCGCGTCGGGGATGGCCCGCGGATCGGTGCTGCGAACCCGCTGGCGGAGCCGGGCCCGTCGGAACGGCGGCGCAGGCGTGTCGGGATCGCGATGGGCCAGGGCACGGCCCTGAGCGGCCGATTCCGGCACTGGATTCACCAGGGGGCCGCGGTTGTGGTGGCGGTGGAAGGCGTAGAAGCTGCTGATGACCGTGAGGTTGTGGTTGATCGTCGCTGGCGCGTAACCGGCCCTGAGGTAGGGCTTGCCGGTCCTGGTGTTCACCGAACCCGGCGGCGGAGCATCCGGCCTCGTACGCCGGCGTTGCGGGTTCTCCGCCATCCGAAGCCAGCCCACCAGTGCGTATGCCTCAGCCTGGGTGGCGCGGTCCCACGGAACGTCAAGGAACCACAGCAGCCGGTACCAGCGCAGCATGTCGTACGCGTAGCTGCGATCGGTGAGCGGGCGGTTGTCGTCAAGTGCAAGTTCTCTCAGGTACGGGGTGACGGGCTCAACGACTTCACCTGAGGCGTCGTGAACGGCGTATCCGGGGTACTTGGTCTCCAGCTCGACAACGGAGCCGACACGGGGGACCGTCGCTCGCCCCTCGACCACGTCGCGGTGGCGGTCGTGCATACCTCTCCTTGGGGCTCGGGATTGCCCTGGCCAACGAGCCAGAGAAGGTGCAGTTAACACACCAGACCCTCTTGCCCGGCGTATACACCGATAGGAGGGGCTTGGCCACGAGCCCCTCCACCCCTGTTCCCTCAAGCGCGGCAAACCAGAGCAGCGCCTCTTCCGGGTCGGTGGTCGACCAGACCGGCTCGATCGGCGGGTCGACCGCGGCGACGACGTCCAGGAGGACCTGGCGGCGCTCGCGGTAGGGCCGCGATCGAAGGTCGGGGAGGCCTGCGGCGGGGTGGGCCGAGGATGTCGAAAGCGACGAAGGTCGCGGTGATGCCGATCTCGAAAATTCCTCAGTGTCGCTCTTCGTCCCCAGTTGGTTCACGAAGTGAACCAACTGGGGAAAGTGGGGAGCGGAAAGCAGAAGGACTCACCGATCGCTGGGTCGATGAGTCCTTGAGTGCGGGGTGGGTCAGTGGGACGAGACGAAGCCCGCCGACTGGTCGAGGTGGAATGGTGAGCCGGGGCTCGCCGACGTCCAGCCGCCGCTGAGAGCGGTTCGGATGCTGTCAGCCACTTGGGCGGGCAGGATCGGGCTGCCTTGTGTTCCCAACCAGTTGCTCGGGTGGGGCTGGTTGGTGGTGACCACCAGCGTGGTGCCGGGAGTGTCGGCGTGTTCGACCGCGTAGGTGAGGGGTGACCGGACCAGGCCCTGGTCGTAGGTCGGCCGTCCGCGGAGTCGCCACCGGTAGGCGGTGCCGTCGACGTTGATGAGCCGCGATCCCTTTTTGACCAGTGCCATGTCCACATCCTTTCCCGGGTGACAGTAGTGAACGGCGACTGATCGTGTCCTGCCGATTCCCGGCGGACGGTGTCAGTGTCTGCGCATCGGGATTACGTCCCGGCTTACTGCTGGGATGGTGGGTCGAGCGGCCTCAGGAGTGGCCAGCAGGGCGACGATGGTGGGTCATGTCCCGCTGGGTGGTGTAGTCAGGGCAGCTGTTTCGGTTCCGGTTGTGGGGTGATCTGCGGTTCGAGCGGGGTCGGTTGGGTGGTGAAGAGCTCGGCCATGGAGGCTTCGGAGAGGTAGCGGCGGTCGAAGACCTGCCATTCGTCGTGGAGTTCAGCGAGGACTGCGGCGGCGAGCCGGTCCAGGGCGGCGGGGTTGGGGAAGACCTGGACGACGTCGGCCCGTCGTTTGATCTCCCGGTTCAGCCGCTCGAGCGGGTTGGTCGACCAGATCTTCTTCCAGTGCGCCGGCGGGAAGTCGGCGAATGCGGTGATGTCGGTTGCCGCAGCCAGCAGCATCTTCTTGACCCGTGGGAATTGCCGTCCGAGCATGTCGGCGACCACATCCAGCTGGGTGCGGACCTGCTCGGCGGTGGTCTGCGCGAAGACGGTGCGGATGGTGGCCGCGACCATCTCTCCCGAGCCCTTTTCGATCACTGCGAAGACGTCCCGGACGAAGTGAACCCGGCAGCGCTGCCAGGCTGAGCCGAGGAAGACAGTGCGGATCGCGGCCACCAGCCCGCTGTGGCTGTCGGAGATGACCAGCTGGACGTTCTCCAGGCCGCGGGCTGGAAGCGAGCGCAGGAACTTGGTCCAGAACGGCTTCGACTCGCTGTCTCCGACCATCAGCCCGAGGATCTCGCGGTGCCCGGTGCCTGCGAGGCGATCCGGTGATTGACCCGGGCCTTGCAGTAGGTGGCGTCGAGGAAGACGTAGGGGAAGACGGTGTGATCGAGCGGCCGTTCCTTGAACGCGGTCAGTTCCTCGTCCAGCTCGCCGCAGATCCGCGAGACCTCAGACTTCGAGATCCCGCTGTCCGCGCCGAGTGCTTTGACCAGGTCATCGACCGAGCGGGTCGAGACACCGTGCACGTATGCCTCCATCACCACGGCGAACAACGCCCGGTCGATGCGCCGGCGCCGCTCCAGCAGGGAGGGGAAGAACGACCCGGACCGCACCTTGGGAATCTTCAGATCGAGGTCACCGGCCTGCGTGGTCAGCAGGCGTTCGCGGTGTCCGTTGCGCCAGGTCGTGCGCTTGTCGGTGTGCTCGCCCGGGGCTGCACCGATCACATCGGTCGCCTCGGCCTCGATCAGTTCCTGCAGGATGCGCTCGCACACCACCCTGATCGCTTCAACTCCATCGGCCCGACGTAGTGACTCCAGCAGCCGCATCAGCTCAGACTGGGACAAGGCCATCGCGTGCTCCTCCGGTCGAACTGCCCGTTCACCAGGGAGACTTGCGTGATGGCCTGCCCTTGTTCAGGGAGCATGCATCGCCAGCGGATGCACGCCCCGGGCAGACACCCGCGCGTTCCGGGACCCGGCCCGGCTACACCACTTCATGGGACGCCATCTGAGCCCGATTTGTACAGCCAGGTACGGGCAGCCCTGAAACTCGGGTACCCCCGCCTGCGCCTGCGCGAAGACGTCCAGGATCCAGAACCGAGCTGCGATCCCGACGTCTCAATTTCTCCGGCGATGCCTCGCCGGACACGCCCGCCCTTCCACGCTGCGTACAGTCAAGGCGTCGCCGCAGTCACCGCGCAGCTGACACAGCCCCATGGGGCTGTTGCTGCACCCACGCGATTCGGAGAAGAACCCTTCATGGCCCAGAACACATCTATGCCATCTGACCTGCGGCGATGGACCAGCAGCCACCTGCCCGGAGCGGACAACGTCACGGACGTGTCTTGGCCCCGGGGCAGTTCCATGGTCTGGCGGGTGGGCTCAGGCCCTGACGCGGTCTTCGTGAAGCGCAGCCCGAGCCCGACGGACTACGAGCGCGAGATCCAGGGTTATGCCTACGCGTCGCGTGCACTGGCCCCCCACGAAGCGCCCCGCCTCCTCGCCGCGGACACCGACCTTCAGGTCATCATGACGTCGCTCCAGCCGGGCGACATCGTGCGGGGCCTGCCTCTCGAAGCGGCAGCAGAGCGGCGCGTGTACGAACTCGCCGGCGCTCTCCTGCGGCGCTGGCACGATCACTCCGCCCCGGCCTCGGACCAAGGCCTCGCGGACACCCGGGCCTCCATGTCCGACCAGGCGCAGGAGGCCACCGCTTGTCTGGCCAGCACCGCCGAGCGCCTCGACCCCGCACAGCGGAAGCTTGTGCAGTGCGTCGCCGAGGAACTGCCGCAGCTGACGTCCGGCCTGCCAGCCGTGTTCCGGCACGGTGACTACTCCACCCGTAACTGGATGTGGCACCCGACGCACGGCCACGGCTTGATCGACTTCGCGATGTCTGCGCCCGGCCTCGCCGTGGAGGAGTTCGTGTGGCTGTGCGGCGCGGTCTGGGTCGTGCGCCCCGACCTCAAGGCCGCCTACTTCTCCGGCTACGGCCGCCCGCTGTCGGACACCGAAGAGTGGGTGCTGCGCCTGCTGACCGCGCGGCTCGGGGTCTCCTATTTGAACTCGGGCCTCACCAAACATGAATCCGCTCTCGTTGAGCGCGGCCATCTCATCCTCACGCGCATGACACACGAGTACCAGTAGCGGTCCAAGCCAGCCACATTTCTCATCCAGGCACAGCCACCATGGCGGTGAACCGCCCGTCCCGCGTGCCCTGAGCACAGGCCCTCCGGACGCCTCCCGCCGGCGCACGCACCCGCCGGTCCGCGATCCGGCTCCGGTCTGGTCGAACGCCGCCGTACTCCCTTCACGTGGCCGCGCGAGAGCGACATCGCCCGTACGGCAGCCCAGATGATCCCCGATGGGAAGATCATTGGCTGGTTCCAGGGCGGCAGTGAGCTCGGGCCCCGTGCGCTGGGCCGCGCGGATCCTCGCCGATCCCCGCACCCGCGACAGTTCACCCGCGTACGGAGCACTGATCGCGCACATCTACCAGCTCACCGGCGTGCCCGTTGTCCTGAACACCAGCTACAACGACCGCGAGCCCATCGTCGAGATTCCCGCACGCCCTCGTCACGTTCCAGGCCTGCGACCTGGATACCTTCCTCTCATTGGCAGCAGTCTCATTCGCTGGATACGCCTCGGGAAGGCGGCTCATGATCGCGTTTCGAGTTTTTAGGAGGTAACGCGGAGCGTCAGCTCACGAAGCTGACGGCCGGTAGTAGTGATGTCGTATCGGCGCGCGTTATCGAGAGCCGCCTTCGTCAGGGCCTTGCGCCAACGGAAGTCCCGGCCCAGCTTGTCTAGGGCCACGGCCAGCGAGCACGGATCGCCAGGAGTATAGGGAACGCCACCGCTGCCGAGGATTTCCCTAACACCAGGAAGATTGGAGTAGGCAACAGCAAGCCCATGGGCTTGAGCCTCTATTAGGACGAGCCCGAAAGCTTCCAGACCCCTGGTCGTGAAGACGAAGGCGTCGAAGTCCGGCAGGCGACGGAACACTTCGGCGCGGGGCAGGAAAGGATCAAAGTGAACCCGGTCCCGGAGCCCAAGTTCAATAGCCCGCCGTTCCAGATACTCCCGTAGGGTTCCTTCGCCGATCACGGTCAAATGATGCGGCAGATCAGTTAAGGCGAGGGCTTCGACCGCGGTGATCGTGGATTTGTTGTCGTCCAGGCGACCGACGTGCACCAACGAAAGCGGTCCGGCTTCGGTAGGCGGTTGATCGCGTACCCGGGCAGCGCTCAAAGGGATGCCCCACGGGATGACGGTGAGTCGATCGGTGAATCGGCGTCCAGTAAGACGGTCGATGCGGTCGGCGAGGGCGGAGGTCGGAGCCACGATCGCGGCGCTTGCGGCCGCAACTTCATTGAGGCCCTCGCGTTCCGACGTGCTGCGCTCGGCAACCATCACCTCGGGGCCGTGGGCGATAGCGATGATCGGGATGTTGCCAGCAGTTCGCGTGAAGGCCAGGCTGAGGGCGAACCCGAGGTACTGGGCGTGAATGACATCTGGCTGGATCTTCTGGACGAGCGCACCGACCTCACGGGTCAACTCGTCAACGTAGGGGTCGAAGTCGGGGCTGTGGGGACGTTTCGTTGTGGAGAGGATGGCCAGCTGATCAAATGCGTCCTTCCAAGCCGGAATGACCGGTTCCCTGCCCAGGAAGGTCGTGTGGATTTCCGGCATAGCGCTGTAAAGGTCGTTGACGAGGATCATGCCCCCGGACGAAGGCGCGGAGGGGCGGTTGATGCCGGTCAGGATGTTGAGGAGCTTGGCGGTCATGCAGATACTCCGTTCACGGATAGCCATTGGCCGGGAAGCGACGGTCGGTTCCAGGGACTAGTCGACTCGGGCACCCGCCAGCTGTCGGGGGCGCGGGGCCTAACTGAGCAGATACGCGGCCTCGCCGCCGTCCCGGGCCGACAACAGCCGCTTGAACTGTGTGTACCGCTGCTCGCTCAGTGTGTTCTGCCACCCCGTCAGGGACCGCACATCGAACTCCGTGTGCTCCTACCACTCGAGCACGATCTAGTCGAGCTGCTTAGGCGACCCGCTGGCCTCCATCGAAGATGAGACCGAGCATGTTGATGGGCCAGGCCGAGCGCGACAACTGGAAGCGCGGGGCGAGCAGCTGCGGTCTTCCCTCGAACGAGATCGCCGTTCCTTCGTTGGCCTCGCAGGCAGCGTCTCAAATGGAAACTCTCCCTTCTCGGCGCTGCCACCCGGAAACTGGCACACCTTCGGTTGACCAGCTGTACGCAATATCAGGGGTCGGTCATGCTCGTCGGTGAAGAACAACGCCGCCTACATCGCGCATCGCGGCAGGGACGCTACGAACTCCTCTGCCGGCAGAATTTCCTGACTCCTTGTGTACCTACTCGTATTTCATTGAGCATAAGATGAGTTCTTCCCGCCACGTGGACGATTTCCACGACGGTCTACATCTCGCGGTGGCGTGGAGGGGCCCACCACGACGCCAGGTGCGGTGTGAGGACGGCCGCAACCTCCTCAGTCGGGTGTAGATAGCCCTTCCCGTCCGGCTCTGCTGTCCACACCTTGACTGTTGAGCTGGGGTAGGCGGGATTGATTCCAATCTCTCCCTTGGGGAGGATTCCGTTGAATGGCGTGGGTATTCCCTCACTATTCCAGTAGTCCCATGCCTCAAGTGCCTTGGCTTTCTCGAAGAAGTGGTACAACTGCCGGTAGCGGGGCAGGTAGCGGATCTCGCGGAAGACCATCTGGCCGATCAGTCCAGGTGCGGCTTTTCGGAGCGTGGCGAGATCGGCGCCCTGGAAGGTGACCGATGCTGCGTCCTGGGACGGGTGCAGCGCGGTCCGTGCGAACAGGTGGGACAGTCGTCTCCGGACGTAGTCGGCGGCTCCGGGGCCGAGAGCCGGTTCCAGGCCTTGGACGATCTGGACGAGCCGGTGATGGCGTGGATTGAAACGGGCCAGGTCAAACAACTGGTCCATGCTGTCCACGGCGGCGAAGGCTAGTCGTTTGTAGAGCCAGGTGTTGAGCTCGCCCGCCTGGGCATGTGTTTTGGTCTCCGGCGTGGTGGAGCGGAGCATCAGGTATTCGGACAGGACCTCGAAGTACAGATAACCGAGAAACGGCACGTGGGCCACTGCCTCGGATAACTGGTCGATGAACTGGGGGGCAGGAGTGGCATGGCCAGCGGCGTTGTGCAGGGCAAGGTCGAGGAACGCGGCGGCCGCGTGCAGGCCGGCCAGCACGGCGCGGTCGAGCTGGTCGTTCTCGGCCCGGGTGAGGAAGCTCTGGTAGCGCAGGTAGATACGCAGGTGGATGGCGCCGAGATGCAGGTAGTCCACGCCCTTGGGCCGGATCGGGGCATCCGGCGTGACCTCGAGGACCATGGGCGTAGTGGAGGGCTTCGTCCGCATCAGGTAGGCGCCGAGGTTGTGGGGGCGCAGTCCCCCGCGCTGGCTGGTGAGAGGTGAGCAGTACAGGGCTCCGACCAGGCATCCGGTGGAGACGTGCAGCTCCCTGCTGGCGCGGATGGCGTCGATGTCCTTGGTGGTGTGCAGCAGGTACATCGGCTTTCCGCTGATGAGAGCCTCGGTCATGGCGTTGTGCCGTATCAGCCAGCCGTTGGGGGTTGAGTGTTCCAGGTAATGGCGCCAGTCACTCTCGCTTTCGGTCAGGGAAGTAGGAATGTGACGTTGCGCGGGACTGGTGTAGTCCGTATGGGCGTGTTCCCATTCGTCGCGCAAGAGAACTCCCGTGGATGGAGGGTGGGCGAAGTCGGAGGGATTATGCGAGGTTAAAGAGTGTCGACGTTCGGCCCGGAAAGGCGGTTTCGGCAGTCGAGAACATAGGTTGCGCATTTCTCGATCATCTTGAGGTCGAACCGCGGGTGGTCCATGAGAAGAACCACCGCGTCAGCGGCCTGCATCTCGTCCGGGGTAGCAGCGACCAGGGGCACTCTCAGCTCGGCGGCCTCGCCGTCCTTGATGTTGGGTTCGGTGCCACGGACATCGGCACCGAGATCGCTGAGAAGTTCGGCGATTCGTGCCGAAGGGGAGTTGCGAAGGTCGGTGGCGTTGTACTTGTAGGTCATGCCAAGCAGCAGAATCCGAGATCCGCTGACGGGCATGCCGCGCTTATTGAGTGCTTCCACGAGACGCCGGACGACGTAGTCGGGCATGTGCCGGTTCACGTCGGCGGCGAGTTCTGCGAACCGGAATGGGACGCCAAGCTCCTGCTGGGCCTTCCACGAGAGGAACATCGGGTCAACGGGCAGGCAGTGCCCGCCGACCCCCGGGCCCGGGGTGAACCGGGTGAATCCGAAGGGCTTGGTCGCCGCGGCGTCGATCGCCTCCCAGACGTCTACGCCAAGGGAGGCAGCCAGCATCGCCATCTCGTTGATCATGGAGATGTTGACGAACCGGAAGGTGTTCTCCAGCAGTTTGGCCAGCTCGGCGACCTTGGTTCCGGACACCGCTACCGTGGTCTGGAAGATGCCGTCGTAGAAGCCCTTGATCACATCGAGTGATTTGGCGTCGATTCCGGACACTAATTTCGGGGTCCCGCCGAATGACCACCGCTTGTTTCCGATCCGCTCGGGGCTGAATCCGGCCAGGAAGTCCACCCCGGCCTTGAGGCCCGACACCTCTTCCAGGATCGGTACCAGCAGCTCCTCAGTGGTGCCAGGATAGGTTGTGGATTCCAGGACGACCGTCGTGTCGGGGCGCAGGTGCGCGCCCAGGCTCCGTGCGCAGGACTTGATGTAGGTCAGGTCAGGCGCGTCGTCCCGCAACGGGGTCTGCACGGTGATCACCGCGATGTCGAAGCCCGCCAGCGCGTCGGAGTCGGAGGTTGCTGAGTAGGCCCCCGAGTCCAGCACCGCGCGCAGCCGCGCGTGATCCACGTCCCGCACGTAGGACTGGCCGGCGGCGAGCTGCTGGACGCGGTCCGTGTTCACGTCGTAGCCGACGACACGGTGACCCACTTCTGCGGCGCGCACGGCGAGGGGAAGCCCGACGTAGCCCTGACCTGCGACAACTATCTGCATGGCAGCTCCTACTCGATTGCGATGCTTGAATGGACCGTCATTCCTGGTCTGGCAAGGAGAAGTGCTGTGCCCCTGGTGTCGGTCGTGATGCCCGTGTACAACTCGGCAGCCACCCTCGGCGCGGCCGTCCGATCGGTACTCACCCAGACCCACAGTGACGTGGAGCTGCTGGTCACCGACGACCAGTCCTCCGACGGCTCCATGGATCTGCTTCGCGAGATCGCCCAGCAGGACGAGCGCGTCCTGCCGGAGCTGGCACCTGAACGGGGCGGTGCGGGCCGGGCCCGCAACCTGGCGATTCAGCGGGCCCGCGGGGACTACATCGCCTTCCTCGACAGCGATGACATGTGGCTTCCGGAGAAGACCGAGAAGCAACTCGCCTTCGCCGCTGAGGGGGATGCGCCGCTGACGTTCACCTCGTACTTCAAGATGGACGCCGACTACGACGGCGAGAGCACCGACTGGGTCCCGAACGGGCGGGTGGTCCGTGCACGGGCGCACGTGGACTACCGCGCGATGCTGGTCCGCGACTACATCGGTGCCCTCACCGCCATGTACGACCGCAATGCCCTGGGCACGAGGCTGATGCCGGAGATGCGCAAGCGCCAGGATTACGCCCTCTGGCTGTCGATCATGCGGGACGGTGCTGAGGCCCGAGGTCTGGATGAGCCGCTTGCTGTGTACAGGGCCCACCAGGCGGGATCGCTGTCCTCCAACAAGCTGTCGCTCGTGCAGTACAACTGGGCCTTGTACCGCGAGCACGAGCGTCTGTCGGTCCTGCGGGCGACGCGGGCGCTGGCAGGCGCCGTGTGGCAGTCGCTGAGCAACTCGCGCATCTAGATCCGCGCCCGGGTTCGGGCAGCCCCGGTGCGCGGCCGATTCCGGGGGCGCCCGACCGGCCGCCGCCCCGTGGCCGTGCCGCGTGTTCGGAGGCTGGCTCCGGAGAGGCACTCGGCAGATGGTCACTGGTAGCGCTGGCTGACTACGCTGGCCGAACCATCGCTGGCCGGCGCGCGCAGGAACAGCTGGAGGAGTAGCCGCCGGTCGGAGACCGGGATGGACTCCTGACCGCTGTGGAGCGCCTCCCGACCGTGCAGGAAACGGCGCTGGTTCACGATGAGGTAGTCCCCGGACTGGAGCATGAAGGAGACCTGACCCCGGACGAGTTGCTCAGCGAGCTCCCTGGCGGCGCCGGCGTGCGACTGGCTGAGCTCGGACCTCTCCAGCATCTTGGCGGTGAACCGGACGAACCCGTCACCCGGGTCGGCGCTGTCCAGGATCGGGAACGGCTTGCGCTCCTCGCCCACGCCGAACAGGTCGAAGAAGGTCCCGTATTGGTAGGCCGACTCGGCCAGTAGGGCGCGGCTGTCCTCCGGCAGGCGCGTCACCGCCGCGTGGGCGTCGGAGAGGATGCTCAGGCCGCCGCCGAGCGAGTCAGGGCGAACGCACAGGAGCGTAGCGAAGTCCGGGGGCAAAGTCCCGTTCACGAGGTCCATGTGGAACGCGTTGTACCCGATGCCACTGGACTTGCCGGGGTCCTTATCGACCTTGACCCCGATGTCCTTCCACAAGGGCCACCGCGGGAAGGGCGAGAAGGGAATCGCCACCTCGGCCGCAAAGCCCGTTACCAACCGCAGGAACCGGCCGTCGTCGCCCCCCAGCGCCTTGGCAAGGTTCCCCAGGCGCAGCACCGCGTATCCGCCGCCCTCTCCAGTCAACGCATGGCGCAGGGTCGCGGCAGTCTCGTCGAATCGCGGGGCGGCCGTCAACTCGGTCCGGTACTCGTTCAGGGTGATCTTCGCCAGGAACGGTCCGTCCAGCTCCCATGGCGGGAGAGGAAGGTCGATCAGAGCGGCTTCGAGTTCGTTCGGGACGTCGATGAACACGTGGGAGCTTCCTTCACTCTTGGGGGTTTCGAGGCGTCGTTCTGGTGCTGCTGTCGTCCGGGTGCTGAAGGCGGTCCGATGAATTGGGGCGCTCCCGCGTGGAGGGCGGTGGAGGTGGAGGATTGTGGTCCGTCCGCGCCGGGATGCGGCCCGCCCTGGAGCCATCTGCCCCCGACACAGTGGGAATCGAGACAGGGGACACCATCTCCGTTCGAGGGGCGCTGCACGGGATGCCCGACGAGCATCTCGACATCTCCGCTAGCCAGCGTGCGCGGCGCCGCGTGGGTGCGCCAGGCCGTGAACGGCGTCATGTGCTCGTCCAGTTCGGCTGGGCGCATCCATCGCGCGCCATTGATGCTGTCGCCGAACACGAACTGCGTGTCCTCGCGATGACCACGCAGTCGAAGGAAATTGACCCCCTCCTTCGACAGAGCGCCGGATGGTGCTGCTCGGGCATGTGGTGCACGGCCAGTGAGCGGCCCCGGCTCGAGCGTGGTGCCGAGCTTCGTGCTGAGGTTGCGGACCGGGCCGTGGAGGATCGGTTCGTTCCCGTTCACGTAGCCGCCTGGTCGATCCAGGGTCATTGTTCCTCGCTCCGGAGGCAGTTCGTCGCTTTCTCCGTTATCAGTACTGCGCCAGCGGAGTTGCGGATGATGCCCAGCGCGCTCATGCGGCGCGGGTTGGTGGAGTGGTCACGTTCGGTCTGCACAGCGCTTCTCCTCTGAGTGGATCTCGGAGGCGGGGGAGATGGAATCCGGGACCGGGTGGGGGCAAGGGGGCAGCCGGGCACGGGGCTGATGCGGTGCTGGACGGGGGCTGGCCTAGGAGGGATGAGCGCTGCCCACGGGGTGGGTGACGGCGGTGACCTGGCCGAAGACGCCTGCGCGGGGGTTGGCGCCGTTGGCCAGGTTCAGGTGTTGCACAGTCAGCAGGGCTCCGGCTTTCAGGGCGCGGCTGAGGGCGGGCGAGAGGGCAACGCGGAGGATGACAGGGGACTCGGGTTCCTGGTCTTCGCCGGTGGTGAGGGCGGGGCAGCCCACGTGGCGCAGGGGCGGGAGGGGTGGGGTTTCTTGGGCGTTTACGATCTCGTACGTCCGGGTCTTCTTCGGCTCGTAGCGGATCACGCCGGCCGCTTTGAGCTGTTGGAGGTGGTGTCGCACGCTGGGCGGTTGCAGCCCGACGTTCGCACCGATCTCCCGCAGGGTGGGCGCGTAGCCCCGCAGTTGGAGGGCGTCGCGGATGAAGTGGTAGATCCGCCACTGCATCTCGGTCAGCGCGTTGGTTCGCGGGGCGCTGTCGGCGTGGGTGGTCACTGGTGGACCCTTTCTTCTGCGGGCACCAGCTGGGTGCTCGTGGTTGGATGCCGGTGAGAGCCGGGGTGACGGCCCTGGGTGGTCGCTTTGCGAGAGCCCGTATGACACTGCCGCCCCCGGCTCTTCCGGAGCTGTCGACCGGCAACAGAGGGACGCGCCGCAGAGCGCCAGTCAGTGACCGCCCGGGGACCAGCTCCGTCACCGGCCTGTCGCCGACAGGCACGAGGAGAGCTGTGGCACTGCCCGAGAGCACGTACTACGTCGGAATCGACTGGGGCTCGACCGAGCACGCGGTGTGTGTGCTGACCGAAGCCGGCCGCGTGAAGAGCGAGTTCGCCATCACCCACACCGCCGTCGGGTTCGCCGATCTGGCCCTGCGCCTGGCCAGGCTCGCGACCGCCGAGGACATACCGGTGGCGATCGAGCGGCCCGATGGGCGTCTGGTCGACCTGCTGCTGGAGGCCGGGCATCCGGTGGTGCCGGTGAAGTCCAACGCCATCAAGGCGTGGCGGGACGCCGAGGTGCTCTCCGGCGCGAAGTCCGACCCGGGTGACGCGATGGTGATCGCCGAGTACCTGCGGCTGCGGCACCACAAGCTCAGCGCGGCCCGCCCGTTCTCGTCGCAGACCAAGGCCCTTCGCACCGTGGTCCGCACCCGCGACGACGTGGTGCGGCTGCGGGTGATGGCCACCAACATGCTCTCCGCGCTGCTGGACGCCTTCTGGCCCGGCGCCAAGTCGCTGTTCGCCGACGTCGAGTCGCCGATCGCGCTGGACTTCCTCACCCGCTACCCGACCCCGGCCTCCGCCGCCGCACTCGGTGACAAACGCATGGCCGCGTTCTGCGTCAAGCACTCCTACTGCGGCCGTCGCAGCCCCGCCGACCTGGTCACACGCCTGCGTTCGGCCCCGGCCGGTGTCACCGGCGAAGCCGGGAGCGAAGCAGGCCAAGACGCCGTCACCGCCCTGGTCACCGTGCTGCGGACGCTCGGGGCGGTGAAGAAGGACCTGGACCGGTCCGTCGCCGCCCACCTGGGCCAGCACCCCGACGGGCGGATCTTCACCTCGCTGCCGCGGGCCGGGCAGGTCAACGCCGCCCAGATCCTGGCCGAGTGGGGCGACTCCCGCACCGCCTACGACGGACCTGACGCCGTCGCGGCCTTGGCCGGCGTCGCTCCGGTCACCAAGGCATCCGGACGCATGCGCGGCGTGTCCTACCGGTGGGCCTGCATCAAACGCCTCCGCCAGGCGGTGACCACGTTCGCGGACAACAGCCGCCACGAAAGCGCATGGGCGGCGGACATCTACCAACGGGCCCGGGGCCGGGGAATGGACCATCCGCACGCCGTCCGCGTTCTGGCCCGTGCCTGGATCCGCGTGATCCACCGCTGCTGGCTCAGCCACGAGCCCTACCAGCCCGACCGACATGGAGGACTGCAACGTCTCACAACCCCACCACCACTCGCTCAAGCGGTGTGAGGTTGACACAGGGGGTGTCATGCGGTGTCACCGTCCGGGATGAAGGCCGTGCAGCCGTCGGCGTCGTAGACGGCGAGCGAGTCCCATTGGTCAGTTTTGAAACTGAACCTGACTGCTTGCTGGGTCAGGTCGAGCAACAGGTTCAGCACGACGTTGAGCACGGTGAAGCGGGTCTGGGTCACTGAAGATCCTGTCCAGAAGGCATTGGCCTGATCGGCTTCTTGGGCCCCCGTCCCCCGGGGCCACCGTCTTGTCCCGGGGAACGAGGGCGTTCGGCACGCCCCGTCGCCGAGCGGGGAGTTGTTCTCGACGACGGGGCCGGGGACCCGCGCACGGCAGTGGCTACGACGGGGCTGCCGCACGCGGGGGTCGAGGGGTCAGGCCGTGGCGAACTCTCGCCGCAGGTCGAAGTCGTTCACGGCCATCCGGTGCGCGGCGATCTCGTGGCGGGCGGCGTTGATGTAGTGCGCTACGCCGGCAGCGGTGAGCAGGTCGGACGGGGGGAGGGGGCTGGTCTGGAGCGCGGCGAGCGCCTCCTCCAGCGAGCCGGGTACTGGCGTGGCCCCGGCCCAGTCGAAGGCGTTGCCAATACACGGTCGGGGCGGTTCGAGTTTGTGGTCGAGGCCGTACTGCACAGCAGCAAGGACCGCGGCAAGCGCGAGGTAAGGGTTGGCGTTGGCGCCAGGCAGGCGGACCTCTAGGTGGAGGTTGTCGCCGTGGCCGACGACCCGCACGGCGCAGGTGCGGTTGTCGCGGCCCCAGGTGAAGTTCACCGGGGCGAAGGTGCCGGGGACCAGCCGCTTGTAGGAGTTGGGCGTGGGCGCGTACATCAGTGCCAGGTGGGGCAGGACATCGAGCAGCCCGGCGATGGCGTAGCGGGTCAACTCCGGCATCTTTCCGTCAGTTTCGGCGAACAGGGGGATGCCGTCGCCGGTCAGGGAGAGGTGGATGTGGCAGCCGCTGCCGACGCCGGTCATGGGCGCGGCCATGAACGTCGGCGCCATGCCTAGGCCCTCTGCGATTGTCCGAGCCGCGTGCTTGAAGAGCAGGTGGGTGTCAGCTGCGGCCATGGGATCGCCGTAGGGGAACGTGACCTCGATCTGCCCGGGGGCGCCCTCGGTTTTGATTGCCTCGATCGGCCGCCCCACCCCGGCGAGGCACTCCTCCAGGTCCTCGACGTACCGGCGCATTGCCCGAGGATGATTGAGGGCGTAGTCCAGGTTGCCCCCAGTCAGCGGCTGTATCCCACGGTGGCCGGCCTCCTCGGCGTCGGTGTTGCCGTCGTGGCAGAGCACGAACTCGGTCTCCAGCCCGACCTGGGCGATGATGCCCCGGTGGGCGAGGCGGGTGAGCTGCTGCCACAGAATCTGCCGGGGAGCCACACCGACCGGCTGTCCGTCGTGACCGATCGCGTCGGCGAAGACCAGGGCGCTGCGCGGCATCCATGCCAGTTGGTAGACGGCCTCCGGGTCGGGGAGTAATCCCATGTCGCCGTAGCCGGTGTCGAAGGAGGCCAGCGCGAATCCGTCCAGCGGGCGCATGTCGACGTCGGTGGCGAGGACGTATGCGCACATCTCGGCGCCGCCAGCCGCTATGTGGTCGAGGAAATGGGTGGCGCCGATGCGCTTTCCCTTCAACCGGCCCTGCATGTCGGGCACAGCTAATAGGACCGTGGTCACGGTGCCGCGCTCCACCAGCTGCCGTAGGCCCTCGAAACCGTGCACAGCGTGCCGCCGCCCGGTGTTTGCTGAGGTGTTGGGTGTCTGATTCATACGACGTTCTCCGCCATGTCGTCGCGCTCGGCCGCGGTGCCGTAGGCGGGTATGCCGTAGCTTCGCCGGCCGCGGGTTGACCACAGAACGGCGGCGAGAGCCAGTACCGCCAGCAGGGCGAGGGGGGCGTAGTTGAAAGTGTCTGCGGTGACCGGGCTGACTGCGGGGAGGCAGAACAGGACGGTCACGAAGCCGACCCACATCACGGCGAGCCAGCCGATCGGCTTGCTCCAACGGCCCAAGTGCCAGGGGCCTGGCGTGAAGCGTCTGCCGGCTCGGAGCCGCAGGTAGACGGGGATGGCGTAGGCGGGGGTGATGCCGATGACGTTGATCGAGGTGATCGCGGTGTACGCGGTGACGGAGTACAGCGAGGGCAGAGCGAGGATGAAGGGCACGGCGACCGACAGCCACACGGCCGCAATGGGGGTCTTGGTCCGGGCGCTCAGCCGTCGCCAGGTGCGGTGGAACGGCAGAGCGCCGTCGCGGGAGAAGGCGAACACCATGCGGCTGGCCGACGCCAAACCGGCATTCGCGCAGAACAGTTGCGCCATGATGACGACCAGAAGCAGGACCTTGGCGGCACTCGGGCCGAGCGCGTCGATGAGGATCTGGGCGGGCGGAACTCCGGTCGCACTGCCCACGGTGCCGGCGTAGTCCTGGATCGCGAACAGCAGCCCGGCCAGCAGGACGAAGCCCACCACCCACGACCAGAAGATCGAGCGGACGATCCCCCGGGCGGCGCTGATCTGGGCGTGCTTGGTCTCCTCGCTCAGGTGCGCTGAGGCGTCGTAGCCGCTGAAGGTGTACTGCGCCAGCAACAGCCCGAGCAGACCGACGTAGAGAGGGTTGCTCCACCCGGTGCCGTTGGAGAACTCCCCGAACACGAACTGGGGGGCTTGGTGATGGGAGGGCACCCAGACCAGCGCTCCCACGATCACTGCGACGCCGGCGAGGTGCCACCACACGCTGATCGAGTTGAGTATGGACACCAGGCGCACGCCGAACAGGTTGAGGGTGGCCAGCAGCAAGAGGATGGTGGCGAAGATCCCTAACGTCCGCTCCGGGGTGGGGGTGATGCCCCACTGGAGGTTGAGCCACGCTCCGGTGAACAGGGCGGTGCCGTAGCAGCCGCCGGCCATCCCGCCGAGCAGGCCGAGCAGGTTGAACCAGCCGGTGACGTAGCCCCAGCGCGGTCCGCCCAGCTTGCTGGCCATGAAGTAGAGGGCCCCGGAGACCGGGTAGGCCGAGGTGACCTCGGCCAGTGCCGCGCCGACCGCCAGCACCATCAGGCCCACGAGGGCCCAGCCCCACAGCATGACGGCCGGTCCACCCGTGGTGAGCCCGAACCCGAACAGGGTCATGCACCCGGACAGGACACTGATGATGGAAAAGCTCAATGCGAAGTTACCGAACGGGCCCATGCGGCGGGCCAGTTCGGGCTGATAGCCCAGGCGCCGCAGCGTCGCCTCGTCGTTCAAGGAGTGACGGGCAGTTCTCGGGGAAGACAACGCAGTTACCTCCGAAGCAAGGGGTGAAGGGGTCGGGACACTGCGGCGTGCAAGGCACGACATCGGGCAGTAGGCGGGGCCCGGCAGGCGCAGCGTGGGCCCGTCATCGGCGTCTCCCCACATGGAGCGGCCCAGTTTCCGGATCCCGCACGTAACGGCTGCGAGCCCGCTCGAACTCCTCCAGCCACCGCTCCGGCGCGTCAGCGACGTACTTCCACGGCACCGGCGTGACGAAAGGCCCGATCGCCTCAAAGACCGCATCAGCCCCCACGCCTAACCCACCCGAATGCAGCGCCTGCGCCAGATGGTTCAAGTCCAGCGGCGACCACGACCTGGCATCGGCCTGCGGAAACCACCAGGCCAGCGCGCGCAGCGTGTAATGGGAGACCGGATCCCTCGTCCAGTACAGGGGCGTGAGCTGGCCCTTGGCCCGTTGGCTTCCGTAGTACTCCGCGTGGAGATACAGCGGCAGCAGGACGAGCGGTGACCCTGCTGGCGCCCAGGTCGACACCCAGCGCACGAAGTCGTAAGCGTTCGCCCCGTAGGCCTGCATCGCCTGCAGCATGCGATGCCACGCCTCGCGATTGCCCGGATCACGCTCCTGGACCTCGCGAAGCAAACCCCACGGCCCGTACGGCAGCATGTACTCCCAGGCCTGCACCCGGTGTTCGGGCCGACGCTGGTACACGTCAGGAGAGTCCACCTGCGCTAACGCCAGTAAGCCCACCCATGGCACGGGGTCGGCAGGCCAGCTTCGCGCCGCCTCCCAGCACGCCCTCCGCGCACGATCAGCCAGCGACCCCACGCCCCGCTGTCCGGCACGCTGGGCGTTCAGTGCTCGCTCGACCAACACACGCGCCCGCATCATCACCGCGTTGACGTGTGGATCCTCCTGCAACCACGCCTCGACGGCGTCTCCATGGGCCGCTGCCGCCGCCAGGACCTGGCTTCGTGAAGTCCGTAATCCCCACGTGGCGCAGGTCTCCAGCAGGGCTTTCATCGACCGCCATCGCCCCGCCCGCACGTCGTCCAGCACGACGCGCAGCGCACTGTCGAAGCCAGCCGGGTGGAATGCGGGCTGAAAGGTGCCACTCATGGACACACCCCATGCCCATGGGCGTGTGGCGCAGCCCCCTCCGCCTCAACCGTGCGCCGCCTCAAGGTGAGGAAAAACAGCGGGTCGGGGCTGGTGTTCAGTGTTTGGATTGGGGTCATCAGGGCCTCAGAGGTATGGGGAAAGCTCGCTGCTATGGGGGCGCGGCGGGTTGGACGAGGGCAAGGCAGCCCGGCAGACGCCCAGGAGTGCGCTGCCGTGCGACGGGCGAGCGGTGGTCCACGCGGGGCTTCAGGCAGGCTTGATCAAGGCGTGACAGACCTTTCCGTACCCACGGGGCATAGCGATCTTGGCTCCGAGCTGACGCGGTCCACGGGCCGCAGAGCTGCTCGCCTTCAACCGACTCCAATGTCATCGCTTCCTCGACTTCGGGGAAGTCGGCGCGCGCCTCGAGCACCGGCCGCGCCTCAATGTTCACGGGAGCAGGTAGGACTGGCTGAGGTACGGCTGGATCAGGTGTGTGCGTCGCTGGCCGCCGTGTTCACAAGACGGCTGGTTGAGGTGCGTGATGACGCTGCGAGGGTCGGCGTGGGGGGGCGTCGGCCGTGTCCCCGCGCAGCCCGTCGCCCCCGCCCTGTCCATGCGGCGGGTATACCGGCAATTCGCCCCACACCTCCTTGCCCAAGCGATACATGTCCGTTCCCCAGCGCTCGCAGAGAGCGTCGACCAGGAGCAGGCCCCGGCCGCTGGTGAGGAGTTCGGCTCCCGGCTTGTTCATTTCTGGCAGCATGCGGGCGTTGTCGACCACCCCGATCCGTACGAACCGTGGGTTGGAGCGGGAGGCGACGACCCTGATATAGCAGGAGTTGGTGTGCTGAACCGCGTTGGCCACCAACTCGGTCACGACGAGAACTCCTGAGTCCGTCAGGTGCTCCATCTCCCACGCATTGAGCGTCGCGCGTACGAGCTGCCGGGCGATCTCGGCGCTCTCCTCCAGACCGGGGAGGATCGCGGAGAACTCCGGACTCCGGGCGGGGTAGGGCTGCGCTGGCACGATCATCTGAACCTCAGGGGGGTCGGTGTACGACGGCCTTCCACCAGTCAACGGCCCTGGACGCCATGCGAGGAGGAAAAGCCGGCCGCGTATGCATCGCGTACTACCGGAAATTTCCGGGTGCCCAGGCCTTCTGACGGTGACTCAGTGGCTACCGTGGAGGTGTGGAAGGGAACGTGAGCCTCACCGCTGCCATGGCCGAGCTGGGCTTCACCCAGGCCGAGTTGGCCGAGAAGGTCAACGGCTTGCTGCGTTCTCGCGGATGCGACGGAACGGTCAGTGACCGAACTGTCCGGAATTGGGTGACCGGAAAAACCAAGTGGCCCCACCTCCGCCAGCGGGAAGCCTTAGAGGCAGTATTCGGGTGTACGGCCGAGGAGCTGGGCTTCCACCCGCCTGCGGCACGCTCCATCACCGATCCGGAGTCACCTGTGAGGCGCAGGACCTTTTTCTCCGCTACCACCGGAACCGCAGTCTCCGTCGTGGCGGCCGATTCTCGACCCATGAGGGTGGGTTCTTCCGATGTGATCCGGCTCAGAAGCGGTTTGGACGCACTCATGGCCTTGGATGACAGCCGAGGAGGTCATGAGGGACTAGAGCGTGCGGCGTTGGCCGGCGCAGACGAAGCCCTCGGAAAGCTCGCCCAGGCGGCCTCGCAGCGCGTCCGTCAGCGCTTGTTCTCCCTAGCCGCCGACTACACGGCAACGGCCGCCTGGTCAGCCCTCGATGCCCGTAGACTCGATCAGACTCAGCAGCATCTCGACCGTGCCCTGTACCTGGCCGGAATGGCCAAGGACCCAATGGTGGAGATGAGGGTCTGGAACTCCTACGCGATGCTCGCCCATCAGCGGCGCGAGTACACACAAGCAGTGGACGCCGGATATGCGGCCCAGGCAACAGCCATCACCCGTCGGAATCCGCTGTTCTCGTCCCTCGCGCACGCTCGTATTGCCATCGCCTATTCCAACCTCGGTGACGAGCAGGCCGCTATCCGCTCCCTGGAGTACGCCAAGGAGGCCCTGGGAAAGGCGTCTACCGACGAGCCCCGGCCGAGCTGGATGGCCTTCTACGGGGATGCTGAACTCTCCGCCATGGCGGCTATCGTGAAGGACCGGATCGGGCGGCCTGCGGACGCTGAGGCCGAGTCTCACCGGGCGCTCGGGACGATTCCGCAGCAGTTCCGCCGGAACCGTGCTCTGGCCATCACGCGGCTTGCTCTGGCTCAGCTCCACCAGCGGGACGTCGACCAGGCGTGCGACTCCGCGTCCAAGGTGTTCGATCTCATGGCGGGATACCCGCTCCCCGGCCGCATGCGGACGCTCCTCGGTGACTTCCACCGCGATTTGATCACCCTTGCGCCGGACGCCGGGGTCGCACGAGAGTGGGGAGACCGCTTCCGAGCCGAATGGAGTCGATCTTGAGTGCCGCTGATCTGGTTGTCCGCCGTTACTCCCATGACGACCTCCCGAAGATCCGCCAGACGCTGATCGACGTACATGCCAATGCCTACGCAGATGCGATGGATGACGAGTTCAACCAGCGCTTCCCGTGGTTCGTAGACAACTGGGGCGGCAACCCGGCCTTCGACTGCGTGATCGCGTACGACGGTGATCAGGCGGCGGCCTTCGCTTACGGCGCCCCGGCGACGCCGGGGCGCGAGTGGTGGCGCGAGCACGTGCACCCCGCACCGGAGAAGCACCAGACCTTCGCCTACTCGGAGCTGGCCGTCCGGACGCAGTACCGGAAGATGGGCGTGGCCGAACTGGTTAGCCGGGCCCTGCTCGAGAACCGAGACGATGACTTGGTGGTCCTCCTCGTCGACACCGACCACCCCAAAGTGCAGCAGATGTATGAGTCCTGGGGTTTCCGGAAGGTCGGGGAGCGTCAGCCGTTTGCGGACTCTCCGGTGTACGCCGTCATGCTTGCTGAACTGCCCTTGGGTTTCTGAGTGTCGGTTACCTTGACCGTCTTGTCGAAGTTGAGAGCGTGCAGGACGGGGCTGAGCTTAAGCTCCCTTCGGTGGAGATGTCGTGGATCACCGTGGCGGCCGTCCTGTGGGGTGCTGGCACAGGCTTGCTAGTACCGCGCGTTGTGTACCGGCTCTCTGTGCCGTGGGGAGAGGCGTCGCGGACTGCGTGTCCGGCAGGACACCCTTTGGAGGGGATCAGGTCGGGGTGGCTGGGGCTGGCTCATTGCACTGACGGGGACAGGTTCGGGCCCAGTACATCCGTCATCTCCGCGGGGGTCGCCATGGTCTGTGGTGTGCTGGCCGTGGCCACTGGGGCCCGTCCCGAGTTGGTCGTGTGGCTGTTGCTCGTGCCAATTGCGGTGGTGCTCGCCATCGTCGACGTGGCGGTGCACCGGCTACCCGACGTCGTCATGTTGCCGTTCGTGGCATGCGCGCTCGTCGGCCTGGGAGGTGCCGCGCTGATGCCCGGCGCCAGCGGCAGTTGGCGGACTGCGTTAATGGGTTCTCTCACGCTCGGCGCCTGTTACCTGGTGTTATTCCTGATCAACCCGGGGGGTTTCGGGTTCGGCGATGTGAAGCTCGCTCTTGCTCTCGGGGCTGTCCTCGGGTGGTACGGATGGGGGGTCTGGCTAATCGGAACGTTCGCCGGGTATCTGTTCGGCGCTTTGTTCGGCATCGTTCTCATTCTCGTGCGACGTGCCGGTCGCAATGCGTCGATCCCATTTGGCCCGTTTCTCCTGACTGGCGCTTTTGTCGGGATCCTCTTGGGTTCTTGCACCGTGTGAGCGTGCGAATCGGACGGATCGCGGGCTGGGCGGCGACTCAGAGGAGTTGGAGTGGCGTACGCCGCGCGCGCATGGCTGGGGGCTGGGGGAGTCGGTCGTCGATGAGGCGACTCACTCCGTTGCAACGGGCCAGGTGTGCGCTGAGTGGCCGCCGCAGCGCGTTCGGGTTGCTGAGATCGAGGCTGCTGGTGGCACGGTAGATGAGGAACACGCCCTCCGTCTTGTTCCTATACCCCACAACGGGCTTTCACGTGGCAGTGTGAGAGCTGCTCAGTTGAGAGAAGGAACGAGGGGAGCGGGACGATGGCCGCGGGGAGGGGCGGGTTAGCCGAGCTGACCCGGGCGCATCGGGTTCTCATCGGCGTCGTCGTGTTCGGGGCCGCGATCATCGCTGGCATCGGCTTCGCGGGGTCATACGCTGCTGTGCGTGAGCTGGCACTGAAGAAGGGCTTCGGAAGCTTCAGTTATGTGTATCCGATCGGCATCGACGCCGGCATCTGTGTTCTGCTCGCCCTGGACTTGCTCCTGACCTGGATCCGCATCCCCTTCCCGCTGCTCCGACAGACGGCCTGGCTCCTGACAGCGGCCACGATCGCCTTCAACGGCGCGGCGGCGTGGCCCGACCCGCTGGGCGTGGGCATGCATGCGGTGATCCCGGTGCTGTTCGTAGTCGCCGTCGAAGCGGCCCGCCACGCGATCGGCCGCATCGCCGAAATTACGGCCGACAAGCACATGGAGGGCGTCCGCCTCACCCGCTGGCTCCTCTCCCCGATTCCGACCTTTCTACTGTGGCGCCGCATGAAGCTGTGGGAGCTGCGCTCGTACGAGCAGGTAATTAAGCTCGAACAGGAACGCCTCGTCTATCAGGCAAGCCTCCACTCCCGCTTCGGCCGCGCCTGGCGCCGCAAGGCCCCGGTGGAGGCACTGACGCCGCTCCGCCTGGCCCGCTACGGCGTTCCCCTCGCCGAGACGGCCCCGGCCGGGCTGGCCGCCGCTGGCATCGACGAGCCGCCGGTTCAGTTCACCGTCGAGCGGGCCCCGATTCCGACACAGCGGCAGAGCCCCGAATTCGAGGCCGGGATCGGCCAGGAGCAGGAACCCACGAATGCGGGCGGCGGGGAGCTCCAGATGATGGGACAGACGAGAGCCGCGCACCCCGAGAAGACGCACGACCTTGGAGATACTGGGAACGCCCCGCACTTCGCCAACGCCTACCAGGAGTGGGTGGTGGCCTTTGGATTCGAGCCCACGAGTGCGCAGTTCGCTCTCTGGCTCCAAGACCAGTACGGCATCGCTACAGCGGCCGGTGGGCCGCTGTCCGAGGAGCAACTCGAACCCCTGCTGACGCTCTTCAAGGAGCGTTACGCGCCCTCCGCCGATCTTGAGACAGATCCTCAGGACGCTCTGCACGGCGCGGGCGACGGCTGGGGCGACTACTTTTACAACGCCTGGCTCGCGTACGCGCAGGAGCACGGTGTCTACCCCAATGCCGCCGCCCTCGCCACGTACGTCTACGGACGGGACCAGATCACAGGCGGAAACGGTCAGCCCATCACGGCGGAAGACCTGGAGGGATTCGTCGCCATCTTCCGCCGGCGCGAGTTCGACGAGACGGAACCGGCCTCCGGTGACCAAGAGATCGCCGACTCCGTTGAGCCCCTCCTCAACGCTGACGAGCCCGAGCAGGCTCCGGTCGGTGCCGGCGCCCAACCGGCCAAGGAGCATCGGCCCTCGCGTGTGAGTGCCGCCATCGACACCCCGCGGTCAGGGCCGGAAGACTCAGCGGGGCCGCGAGCGGCCCTCACCACGGTCGATCGCTACTACCAGGCATGGATGGAGTACCAGACCGAGCACGGCGAGGAGCCGACGGCTGAGCAGCTCTCGCCCTATCTCGCGCAAAAGGACATGCACGGCCGGGGCGGCAAACCGGTCAGCCCTGCCACTCTGCGCCGGTACTTCCTGCCGTTCCGCGTCTACAACGTCTGGGCCGAGCACCGGCTGCGCAACGACCAGCCGGAGGCGGACGCCGTCGCGCAGGACTGCGCAGCCCGAGGCATCACAGCCCAGTACAATAAGCCCGTCACCACCGGCTACATCACCGAGAACACCATCGACTTCGAGCGCCGTCGGCAGGCCCTCCTACGCCATCACGCCGACGCACAACAGTAGGGCCAGCCACGGTGCACCGTTGCGCAGCCAGCAACTCGCGACGCGGATCAGGCTGCGCAATCGGAAGAAACCCCTGATCAGACACGCATTGCGCAGGCATCGTGATCACTGCGCAGACCTGCGCAGTGCGGTTTTGCGCGGTCCGATTCCCTGAACGCGTCCTGACGAGAAGGATCCATTGCGCATCGCCACCGACGCGACGGTCCCGGACCTCGACCTCCTCCTGTCTGGCCTGCACTTGGCGATCCTGGAACACGTCGGATCGGCTGACGCCGTCGACCAAGGGACCTACCGCCGGCGGGCACTCATGCACTTCCACGGTGACGGCCGAAGGGCGACGTGACGAGCCTCGACGACCTGGTGCTGCGCGCGCAGGCCGTTGCGCGCAGCGTCCGCGACACCCTGGCCGAGTGGTGTGCACGCCCTCCCGCCTTCCATGAGGCTGCCGAGGAACTCCGCGCGTACGCAGCCCGCGACGTCGCCTCGCCCCCGCCAGCAGTGACGCGCCAAGCACCTGCTCACACATCGGCTAGAGGGCCTTGCGTGCCGCCGGGCCCGGGCCGTTGAGTAGCTCGCTGATCAGCTGTTCGGTCTCCGTCTCCAGCGAGCAGTCGAGCGCCCGATTGATCTGTTGGACGCGGGTGATGGCGGTGTGCAGTCCCTGACGGTTGCCTGCTGCGGCCTCAATCCTGAACCAGTCGCGATACAGCAGTTCCGCAGTATCGTCGACGTCGAGGCCGGTCGCGACGGCCTGGCGTGCCGCGCTGAGGTCGTAGTGCGGACCCGTGGGCGTGCGGTAAGTGGCCACGGTGTGCGCGACGTCGATGATGCGCGTGATCATTTCCTGCTGGTATGGCTCGGCCCAGGGCAGGGGCTTGCCGCCGAACGGCCGGCCCCGCACGAGCGTGAGGGCCCTCTCCAGTTCGGTCAGGCCGGCCGGTCCCAGCGGCAGGGCGCGCTCGACGAGTTGGAGGAAGCGGGTCCAGTCGCAGCGCACGCCGGGGGAGAGCCGGTAGGGACTCTCGCCGGTCTTTCGGCGCGGCACATAGGGGTCGCCGGTCGGGTCGTTCCCCAAAGAGCGGCGCAGGCCCTGCATCCGGGCGTTGAGGGTGCTGAGCGACCAAGGGCTGACGGGATCCATGTCGGAACACAAGGCGTCGGCGCTCCGCCCGGGCCGGAAGAACAACAACGCGGCGAGTTGCGCCATCCTCGGGCCGTGGCCGGTGCTGTCCACGCCGGTCACCTCGACCGGGCCCAGAACCCGGATCTCCGGCGCGTGCAGGTCGTGCGCCTCGCACTCCTCGGCGGAGTCCTCGCGGTCGTCAGCTTCCGCTGCCTCTTCTGCCGTGGTGTCCGCGGCCGCCACGGGCTCGGGGGCCTGGGGCGCTGTTGCGGTTTCTGGGCCTGGCCGGGCGTCGGCCTGAGCTGACGTCGTGGGCAGGAGCCGAAGGCCAGCGGGATCGGAGGTGGCGGCGAGCAGAGCAGGGAAGACCTCGCCGCCCAGGTCCGCCGCCACTGCCAACGAAGGACTCGCGGTAGCGGGCGTGGGCGCGATGGGTTCCTCCGCTGCGGGAGGATCCGGCTGCTGCACCGTCTCAGGCTCGTCCGGGACGTCCTGCCAGGGACCCTCGGCAGGATGGGACGGTTGCCCGGATACCTTCAGCGCGGTGGTGATCTGCTCGCAAGCGGCGTGCTCCAGACGCTGCACCGTGATGTCGATGCCGGCGTACTCGAGGGTCTGCGGCCCGCTGAGTGAGGCGTTGAGGATTTCCGCCTCAGGGAAGTGTGCAGCCGCCGAACTGGCCGGGGCGATCAGAGTGACGGGCACCGTGCCGGACTTGTCGATGACGTCGGCGAACCGCCAGGCCGTGTCCGCGTCCAGAGATGACGCGCACAGCAGCAGATACGGCTGATGCTGGGTTTCGGGCATCTGGTGCGCTTCCAGCAGCCGCTCGGACAGATCACGCAGAGCGTGGGCGGCGTGCTGCATGTGGGCGATCCGCGCGGTGGGCAGCAGCTGCGGCAGGTCCTCACCGAACCCGATCGTCACGACCTCGACGTCACTCGCCCACGGGCTCATCCCGAGCTCCAGGGCGAGAGAGGTGCACACCTCGGAGATGTGGACCGGGTTGCCGTCCAGCAGCAGCGCAGGCAACTGCGCGAGGTTGAGTAGCAGAAGCTCACCGGCCTCGGTGCTGCCGACCGTGACCAGCCCTGGATACAGTGCCGGCACCTCGCGGGCGGCCGCCTCGTCCAATAGGACCGCGTCGGAGGGCAGGATCCACCAACCGGCCTGCCCGGAGACGAAGGGCGCCTGCGCCTCCTGGGAGAGATCCTCGGGCAGCACCTCCACTGCACGGGCGCCGATCCGTGCGGCCCGCAGCGGCGGCACGACCGCAGGGTCCTCCTGGGCCGCCCGGTGGGCCAGGGTCCGCAGCGCCACGTCCAGGCGGGCAGCTCCCCCCGGCTCGGCGGCGGCCGCTAACTGGGCTTCCGCGGTGGATGTCTCCGACGCGATAGCGATCTTCTCGCCGGGCCTGCGGCGGCGGCGCTGCAGCGTCCTGCGCAGGGCGAGAGCTCCAGTAATGGCGGCCGCCAAGAGTGCGCCGGCGCCGAGAACGGTGCGCAGGTTCAGCGGGCCTCCGGCCGGAGCCGTCACCGGGGACTCGGACGACGGGGCGGCGGGTGACGATACAGCGGAGCCGGACGACTCAGCCGATGGCGAGGCGGCAGAGGGCGAGACGCTGCTGCTCGGCCGGAGCGTCGGGGAGGCCGATGCGGACGGAGCAGCCTGATCCTGCCTACCGTCCTCGGCGGGGCGGCTCGCCTGAGTGCTGGGAGCCGACGCGTCTGGTGCGGGAGCAGCGGTGCGGCTGGGCTCAGCCGCATGTTCCTCCCCTGCGCTCCCGCCAGGCGACTGCTCACCGTCGGGGCTCTGCGTGGCCGGGGGAGTGGCCTCTCGGCTCTCCGACTCAGCACCGTGGCCGTGGTCTTGGGGCGGCTGGTCGGGCTGGGAGCCGGGCACGGTGACCTGCTGTCCCGCGTAGATGACGTCCGGGTCGGAGATGGCGGGCAGCCCGTTCGGCTGCGGCTTGTCCCGGCTGGCCTCGAACAGGCGAGGCCACTCGTCACCGTCGCCCAGCTCTTCCTCCGCGATCTTCGACAGGTAGTCGCCGGAGTGGACCGTGACGACGTGCTCGCGCTTCTCGTCGGCAGCCGGGGCGCCGTCCTGCAGCTGCGTACGGATGCCTCCTGCTGCATCGGGCATCTCCAGCTGCCAGCCGGGCTGCAGAAAGCTGTTCGCGCGGAAGACTTGGCCATCGACCATGGTCCGGCCCTCGTTCAGGTCGGCGATCTCCCGCCACCGTTCGCCGTCTCCCAACTCCCGTTCGGCGATGCCCCACAGGCTCTCGGCGGGCCGCATCTCGCGCACCGTGTACGACGTGCGGGATGACGAGGTGCTCGTCGCGGACACGGGGGCGTGATCGGCTTCGGTGGCTTGCGGGGCCTGCGTCGTGTGGCCGGGGACGAGGGCTCCGGTCTTGGCAGGCGCGGCCTGCGCGTCGGAGGCCAGAGCCGAACTTGTGGGCAGCAGGACCAAGATGCTGCCGATCAGAAGCGCGGCGGCCCGTTGTGAGGAGCCCAGACCGCGCGGGGCGCGCCAGGTGCGGCCCCGCAGCTGTGCGATCAGCTCGCGGACGGCGCAGAACGCGAACTGCGCCCACCCGATCCAGCCGACCGCGACGAGTAGCAGTAGAAACACCGCCCCGGTGTCCTGCCGGTCCAGCAGGTGCCTGAGGTCGTCGTGGGTGGCGTCCCAGATGGCCGGGGTGGCCCAGGCCAGCAGCAGCGGCAGCCCGGCGACCGCGGCGGCCAGGACGATCAAGCTGAGCACGGCTTTGAGGGCCCGGGCCAGGGTGCGGCCGGCCGTCGCGGCGGGGGAGGGGGTGGTGCGCATCAGTTTCCTTCAGGAGCGGTGACGCCATGCAGGAGGGTGGCCTTGCCATGGCCGGTCACCGGCAGAGAGCCGATCCCAACCACCGACAGAAACTTCGTGTCGTAGGAGGTGGTGACGTTGACGGTGAGGGTCTTGCCGTCGCCTGACACGCTGACCGTGCCGGTGGCGTCGGCGGAGCGCAAGTAGGCCTGGGCGGCGGCCGCTGCGTCCTGGGGATCCACGACGATTGCTGTGCCGTTGATGGCCTCGGCGGGATCGATGGCCTGCCCGCCCGCCCGGGCCGCTTCGCCGGCGACGTAGTCGGCGCGTTCCGTGGCGCGCATCTTGCTCCCGCCGTCGACGGCGACACCGATGATCCCGATCAGCGCGATGACGCAGACGGCGACGAACACGGTGATGCCTCCGGAGTCGTCCAGCCGTGTTTTCCAGTGGTCTGCGTGAGGGAAGATCATCAGTCACCCCGCTGCCGGTACTGGTCCACTATCGAGGTCGCCGTCGACGTGAGGGTTTTGGCTCCCGGCACGCCCGGTAGCAGAAGATCGGACAGATTGACCGTGCAGGTCACGGTCGCGGAGACCGTCCCCACCTGGCCCACCGGCACGCTGAGGCCGCCCGTGTTGATGCTGACGGACGTCGACGCGCACTTGATGCCCTGGTCTGCAAGGGACTCCGCGGCCGCCGACTGCGCGGCGCCCTGGGCGGCCGCTGCTGTGCGGTGGATGGACGCTTCTCGCGCCGCGTCCTCCGCCGCAGAATCGATCTTCGCGCCGGAGGTCACGATCCGGCCGCCGGCGATCGCCATGCACAGGAACATGATCAACGCGGGCAGGAGGATCGCGGCCTCGATCGCGGCACTCCCCTCGTCGTTGCGGACGCTGCGAGCCCAACGGGCCATGGATCGCACGTCATTCACTCCCCGGGGACGGTCCAGCGCTCCAGGGGGCCGGACGCTGACTGCGTGATCTGCAGGCCCGCCACCCCCGGGATCATCGACAGGGCCGTGCCCGACACCCTCACCCGTACCCGCTGCCCGTCGCTGCTGGCCACGACGCTGTAGCCGCGCAGGCTGTCACCAGCGGTGCGCCTCAGCACGTCCTGGGCCTGGGCGGCGCCTGCGGCCGGGCTCGACTGGTAGGCGCGGGCGGCGGTGAGGCCTTCGCGGGCGGCGGTCAGAGCGATCTGCCGGGCGTAGTACCACATGGAGGCCTGGATGACGGCGACCGTGGCGAGCAGCACGAATGGGAAGATGATCGCCATCTGGATGTTGGTGTCCCCACGGTCGTCGCGCCATCTTCGCCCCTGCCACCAGCTCTTCAGCTTGTCCGGGGCTGGCATCACAGGCCGTTGAGCTGGCCGTTGTACTTGGCGATCACGACGGCGATGGTCCCGGCGATGAGGACGGCACCGGTGACGGCGGCCACCCAGATGATGACGGTCGTGGTGGAGATGTCGCCACGGTCCGGTCGCCGGGCGGCCTCCTCAAGGCCTTCCTGTACGCGCGTGGTCAGGCGGACGACCGCACCGTTCGCGCGTGCCCACGCGCGCGCTGCACGGCGGCTACGTCCCGGTCCGCGGAACGCGGTGTGCGGGCCGGTGTGCGAGTTGGTGGTCGCGCGGAGCACAGCACGACGGGTGCGGGCTGCGGTGTGCTTCATGTTCCGTACCTCTCTGGGGTGTTGAACGTGGTGGTGTCAGACGGTCAGCATGCGGATCACCGCGGGGAACGCCATCAGCAGCATCACCAAGACGGCGAGCAAGGCGCCCGGCGCGGTCATTTTCTCGCTGGCTGTGTTCGCCTCGGCGGCCTGATCTGCGAGGAGTTCAGCGTTGAGGGCGGCGGTGCGGGCTCGCAGCGCCTTGTAGACGGCGGCGCCGTCGGTGGCGCTGCCGCGCATGATGTCGGCGACATCGTCGAGGACGGGCAGTTCGTACTGGGCGGACAGCTCGGTGAGTGCCTGGTAGGGCGGGATCTTCTCCAGGCGGGCGCGGCGCAGCGCGGCCTGCAGATACAGGAAAGGCCAGCCCTCGCCGACCTCGGCGGCTTTCTCCAACGCCTCGGCGGGGCCGGCGTCGGCGGCCCGCTTGAGTGCGACCAGGTCGAGGTAGGCGGACAGGGCGTGCGCGAATTCCTCCCGTGCCCGCTTGGCCTGGTCCCGCACGGCGAGATCGGGGGTGATGAACAAAAGCCCGGCGATGACGAGTCCGACGACGGCGGGCACGTAGAACGGCAGGCCCACGCCCGCGATGGTCCACGGAATCGTCGCGATGACTGGGCAGAGGAGGCCCAGCGCGGCGAGCGCGGTCTTCTTCAGCATGAACTGGCCCGGTCCCTGACCGAGCAGGGCGAGGTTTGTGGTGGGGACGCGGACTCCCGGAAGCCGCTCGATGCGGGCCAGCAGCCACCGTCCCCAGATCTCGTCGCGGTCCAGTTCCGGCTCGGGCAATGTCAGGGTCGCCGGGGCCGTGCGCCTGAGCGCCGGTCCCAGCGCGGGCTGCGGCTGCAGGAGTTCACGGATCAGCAGGGCGACGCCGGCGCCGATCGTGCCGCCGGTCAGGACCACGGGGATCAGGTTCACGGGGTGGCTCCTTCCGGCTCGCGGGCAGCGGCCGGCCCATGGGACTCCGGTTCCGGTGCGGGGGCGGGCAGACGGACGGTGCTGCTCGGGTCGGTGACCAGGAACCGCGGGATGCGGCGGAAGTTGCCCAGCTGCCGCATCAGGGCGAGCACGCCGACGAATCCGGCCGTCAGGAACGCGAGCACGAGCTGGCCCAGGAGCGTGGAGTAGGGCTTGGTGTAGGACGGCACGAAGAACCCGGCTACGACGACCCCCACGGTGATGATGGTCATCCAGCGCACGGTCGTCCGGGGCTTGGCCCGGTCTGCCTCGATGGCGCGCTTCTTGGCGACCTCCTCACGGACGGTGCCCGACAGGTCCTCCAGCGCCTGGGCAAGGCCGGGGCCGCGGTCGTTGACGGACAGGATGAGCGCGGCGACCACCTTGTCGGCGGTGACATCGTCCAGCTCGTCGGCGAAAGCCCGCAGGGCTCCTTCCGGCCGCCATCCCAGGCGCAGCCGGTCCGACAGGTTGATGATCTGCGGGGCGAGCTCCTCTGGCGCCCCCTGCCGGCTGGTGACCATCGCCTGTTCGAGGCCCATGCCCAGGCGCAGCAGGCCGGCGAGCCGCTGTGTCCACTCGCTCAGCGCCTCCAGCTGGCCGATGCGGTCCTGCGCCATCTGCGCGGGGGTGATCAGCCACGGTACGCCGATGACGCCGGCGCCGAGCAGCACGCCGCCGACGAAGTTCCCGGATACCAGCCACACGCCCGCGAAGACCACGGCGCCCGCGACCATGAGGGTCCGCCGGCGCATCCGGGTGTCTTCGCTCTGAATCTGCCCACCGCGCAGCGCTGCCTGCCAGCGCCGGTGCAGCGGGGCCCGGCGCGGAGCCGTGGTGCCCACGACACCCGCGACAAGACCGACCAGGCCTCCGGTGACGGCCATGCCGCACAGCAGTCCGAACAACAGCGTCATCGGCCCGCCCCCACTTGTAGCGGGAGCGGCGCCGACCAGGCCCCGTAGGGCTGTTGCAGGAGCGAGGAGTCGAACCCGACACGGCGCAAGTCATCGATGCAGCCCGGGTCCATCCGGGGCACGGCCCGAAGCTCTCCCCACTCGCTGCCGGGGGAGAAGATCGAGTTGGTGGCGGGGCGTCCGTTCTCGCCGATCCCGGTCAGTTCCAGGACGTGGGAGACGTAGCGGTGGCGGCGGCCGCCGATCTGCGTCTCGTCCGTGATGTCGACGTAGACGATGAAGTCCAGGCCGTTGGCGGTCTGCCGGTAGGCGAGCTGCTCGGACAGGTTCCCCTGGGCCAGCGCGTACAACTCGGCGATCCGGTCGAAGATGATGTCCGGACGGCGGGCGTGGATCGTGCAGAGGTTGCCGCCGGATCCGTTCGTCAATGCCTGCATCATTGCGACGACTTCGGGCCCGCGGACCTCGCCGACCACGATCCGCTCCAGCGACATCCGCAGCGCCGGGTGCATCAGGTCCAGGAGTGTGACCTCGCCGGCGCCGCGCCCGGTGACGTCCTTCTCACCGTTGGACTCGCGGCCGATCAGGGAGACGACCTGCCGGTGGTAGCCATTGGCGTGGGCGAACAGCTCATCCTCGGTCTGGATGGTCGCAAACCGCGTCTCGGGGTCGAACTCCTTGAGCATCGCCCGCAGCAGGGTGGTCTTCCCGGCCTTCTGCTTCCCCGCGATCATGATGTTCTTCTCCGCGCGCACGCACGCCCCGAGGAACTCGCGCAGGATCGGGTCGATCGTGCCCAGCCGTACGAGGTCGTCAAGATCGGCGTGGGAGACCCGGTGCCGGCGGATGACCGCATAGGTCATCGGACCCAGCCCGGTGATGGCCTGCAGACGCGAGCCGTCCTGCAGAGACAAGGCGAGGGTGGGGTTCGCCGTGGAGATGGTGCGCTCGTTGTGCCCCGAGCCCCGGGCCAACTCCCTCAGCAGTTCCAGCAATTCCTCTTCCGACTCGGCGATCGGCCCCACCTTGCGGCGTTCGCCGTCGCCGTAGTCGAGCCACACCTCGTGCGGGCCCTGAATGATGATGTCCTCGACCCGGTCATCGTCCAGATACGGCTGAAGCCTGCCGGCCCTAAAGAGCAGGTCATATACCGCGCGCCGCAGCGCCTCGTCCTCCTGCGGCGTCATGGCCTGGGCGTCCGACCACAACGCGACGGCCTCGGCGATCCAGTTCAGGCAGCGCTGCTCCTCGCTGGCCATGTCCATATCGGGCTTGGTCTTCAGCAGCTCCTCGCGCTGCTTCGCGACCTGGGACGCGATGTCCCGGGCCACTTTATAGTCGACGGTGACCTGAGGGACTGCCACGCCGAGCGCGTGGGTGCTTGAGACAGCACCGGCAGGTGACGGGTTGCCATTTCTCTGGGATAGCAGCGTCGGAGGCGGCGGAGCCACGCTCGGGTCGGGGTGCAGGGGCCTACCGTGCACGGGTCACCTCCCCGCCCGGGGTACGCAGGTTGCGGGGATCGAGGCGGGCCCGGCGCAACGCGACCCGCTGCACCAGCACCGTGCTGGCAGTGCGCGCGGCCTTCATGAGCGACGACTTCGTGAAGTGGCGCGGCTGCTCGGCCCCGTCGGACAGCACCCGGGCGTCCTTCGGCGCGTACGGCAGCGTGGCCACCACCGGCACCTGGAGGACCCGCTGCACCTCACCCGCCGGATACGGCCCTTCATCAATCATCACGACGCCGACATCGCCCACGCGCTCTTCGAGCGTGCGCACTCGGCCCTCGGCCGCTTGCAGGCAGCGCAGCGTATTGCGGACCACGACGAACACGGCATCCGCCTGTTCCGCCAGGATGCCCGAGGGTCCGGAACCTCCGCGACGGCCGAGATCGATCAGCACGTCGTGCTGGGTCTGGGCGTCGATGCCGCGGAACATCTGCGCCAGGATCTTCCAGACCGAACCCAGACTTGCCGCCTGGGCAGGATCGGTGAGACCGGGCAGTAGCAGCCGGTCACGCGGGGACTCCTGCTTGCCGTCCTCACTGCTGAGGTCGATCAACTGGCGCCAGAAGGCGTCGCTGAACTCGTTCTTGCGGGCGGCGACCGAGAGATTGCGCAGCCCGTACCGGTCGCCGAGCGAGCCCTGCAGTAGACCGTGCAGCACGGCTCCGCCGTCCGGGTCGCACTCAGCGAGGATCATCCGGCGGCCCGGGTCCAGAGGCCACGACAGCAGCAGAGCGAGGGCGCTCGTGGTCACGCCGGGCGCTCCGCTGCACCCGGCGAGCGCGATGACGGCCATCAGTCACCGTCCGGAGCAGCGAGGACCAGGCGCAGAGTGCCGGCCGCCTCCCATGCGGCGGCTGTGGGGCCGTCGGTCGCGGCGGTGGCGACGTCGACGACAACGATTCCCGTCCCGGGTGCGGCTCCGGACGCCTTCACGACGCGGCCGTCGATGGTCTGCGGCGTGGCACCGGACGTCTTGTCCGTGTCCGTGGTGCCCTGGGCCGGGACGTGGACCAGCTGAACCTTCTGGCCCGGCACCAAAGCGGTGGCCGGGATCTGCTTGGGTTCCAGGCCGATCGGCACCAACTGCTCGCCGGCCTTCACCAGGTTGTCCTTCGTCACCTGCGAGGGGGAGAGCAGGGAGCCGGGCTTGAGCTCGACGGCGGCCCGCTTGCCCACCACCGACTTCAGGTTGTCGGCGCGTACCGCCTTGACGGCCGGGTCCAGGGCGAGCGAGGCCTTGCCCAGGTCGTCCTCGGTGAGAACCTGGCCGACCTGGACGTCGCGGACCACCGTCACGACGTCCGTGCGGTTGCCGACTTGGAGCAGGAGTAAGGCAACTCCGGCGCCGCCGGCGGCGATCAGCGCCAGAGACAGGGCGATGATGCCTGGTCGTCGCCTGCGCGCTGACACCCGGGGCGGCGTGACCGGTCTGGCCACGCGCCCTTGTTGGGGGAGGCCGTTAGGGGCTGTGTCTACTTGAGTCTTGCTCACCGTTCTGTCCTTCCGGCGGCTACCTGACGACCTGGACTTCGCCGACCGCCACCTGCACGTTGGTCTGCCGGACCTCGGTGAGCTGGCCGGCTTGTCCGCCGCCCTGCCAGTTGATCGTCCACGTTGAGGTCGCGGTCACCGGGAACTTGGCGCTCTGGGCACCGGCCGACGTCTTGGAGTACACGTGTCCGCAGGTCGGGGACTGGGCCATGCCCTCAGATGACGTGTAGGGCGTGCCCGGTCCGTTGCACGTCACGCTGGCGCCGTCGCCCATCTTCCACTCGATCTTCGACACCTTCGCGGTCGCGGTAACAGTGATCCCTCCCGCCGAGGCCGACGCGGTGTTCGGTCCGTACGTTGTGGCGCTCTGGTTGACCCACATCCACATCGGGACACCTACGGTGTACTTCCCGGCCGCACGCGGACTGGCGATGTCCGGACCAAGCAGAGTCATCGAGTCGACGGCCCGCTGCGCCAGGACAGCCGGGTCGACAGTCTCTTGCGGAGGCAGATCGGCCAACCAGACCATCCGAATGATGGTGTCTCCGTCGACGCCACCCCAGCCGCATGTCTGTTCGTACACGGCTCCGTCGCCGGGTTCGCGGCCTTCCCAATCCAGGCTGCCGGCTGGTGGCTGCGGGTCTGCGAGCTTGTAGACGCAGACCGTCTTGTCGGTGGGGTCGCCCCCTTCGGATGAACCGCTTCCACCTGTTCCGTCCGTGCTGCCGCTGCCGCTGCCGCTGCCGCCTGCTTGGCCGCCGCCCTGTCCGGGGACGTCTACCTCGACCTCGCAGTCGTACAGGCCGCACTCGATACCGCCGGGGTCATCGTCCGCGTAGCTGGTGACAGGGACAGAGAGTGTGGCCAGGACGGTTAACACGGTGATGGCAGTGCGGCGCGTCAGCATGACTTCCCCTGGGGCTCATCGCGGGTGACGCGCCAGCCTCCCGGGTACTTCTCGACGGTGCTGAGAATCCGGTACTTCGTCAGCCGGTTCTCCGGTTGGGCCACCGGCTTCTTGGTTTCGGCATCGACCCTCCGCCACTTGGAGATGTCCAGGCAACTGGAGACGGTCGCGTTGGGGACCTTGCCCGAGGCATCGACCTTGGTGACGGTCTGGTCGGTGAGGGCGACGCTGCCGGTGTAGATGCGGCCGCGGTCATGAGCGCGCTTGGCATCTGCCTCGGCGTTCTTCAACGCGGCAGACGCGGCGTACTTGTCGAGCTGCGCGTTCCTACCCGTGGAGTCGGCGTAGAGCTTCTCCATCTCCCGCCAGTAGGCCCCGTACACCGCGATGACGGTGGCATCGACGGTGGTGGCAGACGCCGAAGGGGTCGGCGACTTGGCTGCAGACCTGGAGTTGGCGTCCGAGGGAGATGCGGCATCTGGATCGTTGGAACTGCAGCCGGCCAGAGCCACCAGACCGCCTGCCAGGAGCAGGGCAGTTACGTGCTTTCGGATGCGCACCGTGGCGGGCGCTGGCTGGCGGTCTAGTGATCGCTTCACTTTTCCTCCCCGTTCAGTGCTGGCTGATTGGGCTGAACGTCCCAAATCGCCGCTCGGAAACCGACTGTGTGCCCTGCATGAGCTGCACCGATGACCTGTTGGTAGTCGAGAGATTACGCATATGCCAGTCAACATCCCACTAGTAAAAAGAAGTTCTCGCAGGCAACTTGGGTGATATCTGGTCACAACGGGTCGCGAAGGTCGACAAGTCTTCATGCCGAAAAGCGGGAGTGTGGCCGGTTTTCGGGAATGCGCCACTTGGCGGGATCCGGCGCGCCGTATTGACTCGACGTTGTCCCTGCGCGGGCCGCCCACCGACGGGTGGGATTCCGGACTGCGAACCCGGGTGATGGGTACAGCATGCGACGTCTCCTGGTGTCGGTGTGCGGCAGTGGCGACAGACGTGAGTCCGGCGCTGCACTTGCGTAAGTTAGATGTTCGCGTACGCAAATTGCAAGGGGGTTTGAGGTTCAGTTGCAGGGTTGCGGCATTCGCACGTGGCACACGTGGTTTCACAGCTCGGTCCATGGGCGGGCCTTGTCGCCGACCAGTGGAACCCACACATCAGCGGTCGGGCCGTACGCGTCCAGGTCCTCCAGGACGGTGGCCCCCAGCGGCACTTCTCGAGCGAACTCGGCCACAAGCGGATGGTGGGCGACCATGGCCTTCAAATCGCTGATCCGGTTGTCCATCGCCTGACGTCCGGAGCCGGTCAGCACGAACAGGACCCGCGGGTACACGGGATACCAGCGCAGCCAGCCCCGGCCAACCGTCTGCCGGCGTCGGCCGATCGCCTGCGGCTCGTACGTCCACAACCGCGCATATTCGATCAGTTTCGCCGCCAGGCGCTCGCTGCTCATGGTGGCGCGGTCGACTTCGACGAACGCCCGTAGTTTGCGTCGCTGTTGGGCCTCGATGAGCGTGTAGTGCATGACCGCGTCGGCCACGACCTTCTCTCCGTCGCCGATCGCGTGGAAGACCTCCGGGGTCCAGTCCAGGTGACCGTGCTCGTCGCCGCGGCGCCGGGCATCCGCGACGAACGCCAGGTGCGTCCGCAGGACCGTCAAGGTGTGCGGAGTCTTCAGGGAGGCGGCGGTGGCCGAGGTGATCGGATACGGCGGCCGGCCCCGCAACGCGGGCCAGTCCCGGGTAAGGCGGGCGCCCTTGTGCGTCAGGTACCAGACCCGGGTGCGATGGGACTGCGGCAGCACGACAAAGTCGACCAGGCGCTCGCCGAGCAGATCGTTCAGCCGCTCCGAGACCGACTGACGGGAACGGTCCGGCCGTAACAGGACGTGCAGTTGGTGGGTGGAAGCCATACGGTGCTGGGCGAGCGTGGCCAGGAGCTGATGCTTGAGGGGCTCGGTGGGACTGGGTGTGAAGCCCGCCGGCGCCCGCTCCGTGTCCCGGGCGGCGGTCAGGTCCATTCGTTCTCCTTCTCCTTTTTCGACAGGGGGACAGCGGCGGCGTCGGCGGGTGCGTGCGCGGCGAGGAAGGCGGAGACCCGGCCGAGCTGCCGCGCGGCGCGGTCGGTGAGCTGGCCCAGCGGGCGTGCTTCGGCGTTGGCCTGCGCGGCCCGCTCCAGCTCTCCGACGTGCTTCGGGCGGGCCTGGGCGGCGAAGACGGCGTCGAGATGGGGGCCGCGCAACCGGATGGGGCCGACACGGCGGCCGTGGACGTTCAGGGAGACGTAGTGCTCGAAACGCTCCATGGTGGCCACCCGGTCCGGGCTCGGGTTGTCGCCCCACTCCGCGGTGACAGGCGCAATCGCTGACTTCGACCCGGCGGTGGTGGCCAGCGTGGACGCGTTCTGCACCAACGACAGGCGCACCGGGGTAGGCAGGCGGGACAGGAGCTGGGTCATGCCGTGGACGTGGCACCGGTACTTGCGCAGATCCTCGAACATGGCGGCGATGGTCTCCGGGGCCGCGCCGGTCAGGGTGATCAGCTCGTCGAAGTACGGCCGGAAGGGCACCCGCTTCTCCTCGGGCGTATCGCGCCTGGAGCGGGCGGCCCGCAGCAGATCACGGGCGAGTAGCGCCGTCACCAGGCGGTCGGTGGGCCCGTTGCCGCCCGGGCACACCCACACGATCATCTTGGAGTCCATCGCCGAGCGGATGTTGTAGACCCCGACCGGCTGGCCGAGGAAGGCACGGGTGACCGGGTTGCCGGCCAGTCGGGTGATCGGGTTGAGGACTACCGCGAACGCGTCGGGCGGCAGGGTCGGGAACACCGCCTTCCACCATGAGCGGGTCTCTTCGTCCAGCCGGCCCGCCACTGCGGTGAGCGCGGCTTTGCGAAACGGCGCATCGGTGAGCAGGGCCCGTACGTGGAAGATCGTGGCCTGGTCCTCGGGCTGGCCCGCTTGGCAGGCCGCCTCGTTCACCGCGACCAAGACGGTGAGCGCGGCGGTGAGGATGGTCAGTGCGCGCGGCGCGGTCGCGTCGTCCCAGGCCAGTGCGGAGGCGTAGGCGTCGGCGATCGCCTCGACGACCTCGTGCGCCGCCTGGCCGTGGTGCATGCCGAGCGGATTCCACGAACTGACGCGGGGGTTGGCGCCCAGCCCGTTGAGGTCGACCAGCGCGATCCGCGGCATCAGCTTCTCGTGGGCGAGGAACGGCATCGCGCGCGGCCAGGGGTCGCGGTGCGGGTCCACGAAGACCAGCCCGCCGCCCGCGTGCGCCCAGCCGATCGCCTGAGCGAGGGCCCGCTCTGTCTTGCCGCCGCCGGCCTTGCCCGTCCCGACCTCGAACAAGGTCTCCTCGGCGTACGTGGCGACCAGCCGCTCCCGGCCGTCTGGGCCCCGGTAGATGCCCTGCAGCAGCAACTCGGGCTTGCCGAACTCGAAGGTGGGCAGGTCCCCGGCGAGTACCGGCAGCCGGCAGTTCACGGTGGGGGGCTTGAGCAGGCCGGTGAGTTCCTCCAGGCGCACCCAGTTGGCGCGGGGCGGCTGGCAGCGCCCCAGGTTCCAGCGGCGCTCGAAGCCGTGCTGGGTGGGCCAGTGGTCGGCGCCGATCCGCCACGGGCCGAGCCGCCAGCCGCGCATGGCCCACCGGGAGCGACCGCCGAACACATCGAACGCTGCCTGCATCTGGGCGAGACGGGCCTGGGCGCGGCCCTCGGTGTTCGAGGCGCACATCACGAGCAACTGGACGCGGACCAGGTGGTCGTCCTCGGCGAGCTTGCCCAGCGCCTCGGCCGGCTCCACCCGGCGGGGCACGGGCGGCATCACCAGCCGCCTCCCGGTACCTGAGCCAGGTTTGTCACTGAGGAGTTGCTGCAGCTGCCCGCCCCAGGAGTCCTCGATGCCGCTGGCGTCCTGCCGCAGCCACCGCGCAGCGCGCTGGGCCTCACGGCGTTCGGACCTGCGCGCGGCACTCATCAACTGCAGGCGACGAGCCCGGAGCGCCCACTTCGGAGCCCGCTGGATGTCGAGCCTGATCTCGGCGAGGTCGCCGAGCTCTGCACGCAAGTCGGCCACGGCGTCGACGAGCGGCTGAAGCGGGTCCGGAGTGAGCGGCACCTCGCGCAGCGGTGAGGTGAGCTTGCCCCGCAGGATGAACTCGGCTCGCACCGTGTGCGTCCGCGGCTCGTCCACGATCGGCCTCGCCCGGTTGACGGTGACGTCCGGCCCGAACGGGGTGATGGACAACAGACGTTCACCGCCCGCCGGGCCCTCGATGCGGTAGCGCAACGGTGTACTGCCGTCCGCGCGCAGCCGGATCTGAACCGCCTTCGCGCGGCGCGGCACCCACCAGGGCATGGCCGTCGATGCGCGGGCAAGCTGAACACCGCGCCGGAAGATTTCCTCCAGGCCAGGGTCGAAATGCCGGTTGGAGACGAGCTCCAGGGCCATCCGCTCAGCCGATGCCTTCGCCGCGAGCCGACGCACCACCAGCTCACCCACGCCCCAGCACACGGCGATCGCCAGAGCGAGCAGGTACCAGTGGTCATAGAGCCAGCCGACGGCGTTGACCAGGCTGGTGACCAGGACGAGTAGTTGACCCGGGGCCGTGTCATCGGCCCGGTCCGTCAGGTACGGGGCTGCGGAGTCCACGTCGCTGCTCCCATCTTGATAGTGCGGGTGAAGAACCAGTCGGTGATGCGGAGGTCGGTGAAGGTGCCGCCGCGGTCCATGCCAGCCCACACCAGATGGACCACCGCCTTGTCCGGGCTGCCGTCGCGGCGGGCGATCGCGGCCTGGATACGAAAGCGAGTGGTGGCGAACGCCGGGGCTACCGCCTGGCCGGAGTCGGGGAAAACCTCTGGCCACCTCGCGCGGCCGACTCCCGTGGCGTCCGCGCGAAGCAGCGAGCGACCGGCGGCAAGCAACTCGCGTTCGTCGTTGGAGGGAAGGTCGGCGGGCCATGCCATCTCCAGGTTCCGCTGGACCGCCGGGTCGCCGGCCACGCCCTCGCCGTGCGGCGGCAGAGCCGACTCGACGGCCGACGGGGTCGATGCCGCGGACGTCCTAGAGGGAGCCGTGCCAGCGGTCGGCTCCCTGGCGGGGGGCACGTTGGCCTCCGTGGTCGCGCGCGCCGTCGAAGCCGGGGAGGGTGGCTCCTGAGCGTGCTGCACGCCCAGCAGGGCGACACCCGCGGCGGCGAGGATGACGGTGCTCAGCAACAGCAGGCGCGGTGAGCGCGGGGTGGTGGTCACAGCAGCCGGGCTCCCCCAGCAAAGCCCGAGATCGCGTTGACGGAGTCCAGGCGCACCACGGTCCCAGGACGGGGAGCGTTGACCATCTTTCCGCCGCCGACATAGATCCCGACGTGATAGATGGTGGAATCACGTCCGGGAGCGGTGGCGTAGAAGACGAGGTCACCAGCCTTGAGCGCACTGGTGCCGAGGCTGGCCGGGATCCGCTGGCCGACACCCGCCTGGGCGGCCGCGACGCGCGGCAGGCTGATACCGACCCTCGCGTACGCGTACTGCGTCAGCCCGGAACAGTCGAAGCCCCTGATGGTTGTGCCGCTCTTGCCGCTCGGCGAGCAGCAGATCCCGTAGGAAGCGCCGTTCGCGTTGCCGCCGCCCCATGAGTAGGGGACCCCCCGCTGGGATTGCGCGGCCTCGATGACGGTGCGCACCGTGCCCGTGACGTTTTTCAGGCCCGGGTCCTTGGCGGCCGCCGTGTACTGGTCGATCCAGCCCAGCACGTTGGCGACGTATGCGCCCGACTGGTTGTACTGCAGGACTGCCGCTTTGAGCTGGCCACGCTGGGTCAGGTCACGTCCCTTGCCGCACAGGTAGATCGCCGCGCCGAGCGCGGCATCGTCCGCGTTGTGCGGGTCCGCCCTTCCGTCACCGTTGGCGTCTTCGCCGACACCGTCCCAGGTGGAGGGCAGGAACTGGAAGGGGCCGACAGCACGCTCCGCGCTCGCGGTTCCGTCCCAGCGGCCGTTGTCGGTGTCGGGGAAGGAGGTCGTGTTACCGCCGGCTCCGGACCCGTTGAGGAGCACTCCATAAATGCGCGGGCGGATGTCGCCGTTGCCGGCGATGTTGCGCCCGACTGCATGGTTGGACTCGACCTTGGCAATCCCCGCGAGGACCGGCCAGTGCATGCCCTGGCATGTAGGCACGTGCTGGCCGACCTGCTGGACGGCCTTCTTGTAGGCAGTGAGCATCCGCGGCGGGATGTCCGCGGCGCTGCCGCCCTCGGCGATCCCGCCGTCGTCCTGGGCACCCGACTTCAGCGCGACGTACGCGCTGATCGCGTTGCCTACCGGTGCGGCACAGCACACGGCGGCGAACAGCAACAGCGCCACCACACGCCCCCACCGCGCCATCCGGCGCCGGGTCGGCCTCATTCGTCCTCACCGTCCTCCGGCTGCCGGGCCCGCTCCTGACGAAGGCGCTCTGCGTCGGGCGCGGTCCTGCGCATCAACTCCTGGAACCGGGCCCGGGCCTCGTCACGAGCGGCGCTGCGAGCGCTGCCCCCTCCGGGAAAGATCGGCCCGGACCGCGCGGGTGATGGGCCGGCCGGACGCCGGGGCCCACCGCCTGCCATCACCGTCGGGGACGTCGGCGGGGCGCTCGGCCGGGGACCGGCTGCAGCCGTGGTCGCAGCTGCGGGCGCGCTGGCCCGCGGTGAGGCCGGCCGCGTGCGGGCCGGGGAGCCGGAAGAACCGGTCGGCCGGGGAGCTGGTGCCGGGCGGCTGGGCAGACGACGGCTGAGGAAGGGGCCGGGGCCGCCGCTGTCGTCGGTGTGCTCCCGCAGGACACGGGAGACATGACGGCCCGTGTCCGCCCACGCCCGGCCGTCCTCGCGGATGGTGTTGCCCCAGACCCGCACTTGCTGGCGGGCGTCCTGGGCGTAGCGCGATCCTCCCGACCGGGCCCGGCGGACGTTCGCGGGAAGACCGACCGTTGCCCCATAGGCGGTCCGGCCCCTGCGGTTGAGGATGCGGTAGCCGCGGAAGCGGACCAGTCGGTTGTGGGTTCGGGTGGACAGCAGGGTGCGGTCGGTGTTCTGGTCGTGCAGCACCTGGCCGGAGGCGCGGTCGACGACCTGGCCCTGTTCGTTGCGGTAACGGTCGGGTGGGCCTCCAGGGCGACGCGGGCCCGTGCCACCCGAACCGTCGCGGCCGTCCGGCGGGTTGCCGCCCGTGTTCGGGTCGCCGTCGGCGGTGGGCTTGCGCCACTTGGCCAGCTGCTCTTTGTCCGGTCGCTTTCCGATCAGCAGCCAGTGCGCGCCCTTCGTGCTGAGCCGCGCGCCCAGCCCGCCCACGGCGGCGGCCGCGGTGAGCGGGGCGAGGCCTCGCCCGGCTTCAGCGGTGGCGTCGGCGAGGATGCCGCCGGTGTCGACAGGCAGGCCCGCACCGTCGATGAGGGAGGTGAGGGCGCCCATCAGCCGCTGGCGGGTGCCGAGCATCCCGTACCGGCCGCTCCCACCGCCCGTGAAGGTGCGCAGGCCGCCGCCGTATCCGCCCATCGCGGCGGGGGAGTTGAGGGCGAGTGCGGCGCCGAGCTCAGAGGTGTCGCCGGGCAGGTGGGTGCCGCCGACCTTGGCGTAGCGCATCCGCATCGCCATGCGCCTGCCGAAGGACGTGATCCCGGCCAGCAGACGGCGGTGCCCGGCCGCACCAGCAATGGCGAGAACATCAATCAGCAGGATGCGCTCGACCATCAGATCGGGACCGTTGGTGACGGTCGCGTCGATGGCGATTCCAAAGAAGGGGATGAAGGCGCAGATACCGACGACGGCGAGGCACGCTACGCCCCAAAGAGACAGCCACTTCCACACCGACTGGCGGGCGGGCCCGGGCAGCATGCCCGCGATGAAGGTGACGCCACCGACGGCGGCCGCCCCGGCACACACGCCCTGGGTACCGAGCAGGACGATCGCGCTGGACAGGAGCATGCCGCAGATGAACAGAGCGGCGATCAGCAGCAGGAAGGCGCCGCCGACCCGCCACCAGGTGGGCTGTTCCGCGTAGGCGGCGCACGCCTTGCCGACATCCCCGGCTTTCTTCATGTCCGCCAGGAACGCGGCGAATGCCTGGTCCTCTTCGGACACCACCGGGCTGGCGGCATCCAGCAGCTCACCGCCCGGGGTCAGCTCGGGCAGTTTGCCGGTGAGTTCCTTGGAGGTGCCGTCCTGCTCGCAGATCTCCTTGGCCGGGCCTTTGAGCAAAGAGCAGTTGTCCTTCACCTTCTTCAGCTTCTCGTTCTGCTCCTCGCAGTACTTCCGCGCCGGCGGGGCGATCAGAGAACAGTCCGCGCCCCCGTTATCGCCGTCGCTGGTGTAGGCCTTGTATCCGCCGGAGACCCATTTCAGATGAACGGCGTAGGCCTCGCGGTCGGCCTTCTTCGCGGGGTCGAGGATGCGCCCGTACTCCAGCAGCATGAACGGCTTGACCACCAGGGCGTTGGTGATCGAGTCCTGCAGGGGGCGGGCCACGTCTGCTGCTGAGACGGGGGCTTCCTCTTCACGCTCCAGGCACTGGAGTTCGGCGTTGCCGGCCAGGTCTGCGCAGGGGTCGGTGCTGGCGATCTTGCCGCCCCAGTCGTAGGAGTTGACGCTCTCCTGGGCGACCTCGGCGGCCACTTGCTGGGTCTGCCCCAGCGGCCCGTTCGCGGCGAGCAGGTAGTCGGGGCGGACGAAGGTGGAGGCGGCGAAAGCCGCGATCAGCAGGGTCAGGAAGATTTCCCCCAGACCGCGGCCGACTCGGCCGCGCACCATCATGAACCCGGCAAAGACGAAAGCCCAGGCCAGCAACAACCCCTTGATACCGAGGGCGTCGACGACCACATGGTTGTAGGCGTCGGCGACCTTCTGCGCGGGGGCGGTGAGGATCGTCAGCAGCGGAAACCGGAGAGCGACCTCGATGGCCCAGCCGGCCAGTCCGACCAACAGCCGGATGATCGTGAACAGGCCGGACAGGGCGAAGGCGAGGGCCTGCGTCTTGAAACTGACGATCGAGCCCCCGTCCGCACCCAACTCGTAGCCGTTGATCGGCAGACCCTCGGAGGAGTCGATGTTCAGCGGGGCGAGGAGGTCACCGGTCTCACTGCTGCTGCTCGCCGCGTACACGACCTGGCTGTTCACCATGACGAACACGCCGGTGAGCAGCACGACGGAGGCGGCCGAGCGGAGGGTCGCGCGGTCTGGACGGAACATGTCAGCGCCGCCTTTGCCCAACAGGGCTCCGCAGCCGCCACATCACGAGGGCGGCCACACCGGCACCGGCCGGCACGAGCCGCCACGCCGCACCGGCAACACCCGGCTGCTCGGCGGGTGCTGCGGTCGCGGTGCCGCGCTCGCAGTAGTCCTTGGCCGGACCCACGATCAGCGCGCACGGGTCCTGGTCCGATGGATGGGTGTCCGAGGCGAAGGCCTGCCCCGTGCGCGGCCACCACGCCTGAGGCACACCCACCCTGACGGTCAGGACGAGCACGCCGACCACGACAGCGACCAGGGTCAGGACACTCGCGGCCGCGGTATGGCGACGGGAGCGTTCCCAGGTAGAAGCAGTCATCAGACGAGTTCCTTCGGACGGGACCCTGCGGCCTCACCGGCGAGCGGCTCAGGCGCCGACGGCGAAGCAGCGCTCGCTCTGCGTCCCGGTGTGGTCGTGATGGACGTGGCAATGCGCGGGATACGGGGGATGGAGACCTTGACCCGGCCGGTGTTCTGCCGCGGGCAGGTCAGCAGGAACTCGCCCTCCCGGCCCTTGCGGCCGACGGGGGACAAGCCAGTGGTCACCAGCCGCAGCAGCTCGCCGTCGTTCGGGTCAAGGCCCACGAACTCCAGACCGCGGCGAGCACGTTCGCGGTCAGCAGTGCGGGCGAGCGCGCGGTAAGCCATCAGGCCGCGATCGGGGCCGAGTTCCACGGCGTCGTGGGAGGCAGCAAGGAGGCCGGCGCCATGTTTGCGGCCGTCGTGGAGGATTTCGTGGACCAGCGCCGTGCCCTCGGCCGACGACGTCAGCCAGTACAGTTCGTCGGCCACTACGGCGGTGAACCGTTCGGGGTCCTCAAACGCTGTCTGCCGGGCGAGAGCGGCGATCAGGTAGAGCACCGCGCGGCCGATCAGGGCCTCCAGCGGCTGCTGGTGCAGCACCTCCGGGTTGTCGAACGCGGCCTTCGGCGGCAATTTCAGCCCCGCCGTCGTGATCACGATCATGTCGGAGGTGCTGGACGCGTCCAGGTGAACTGGCGGCAGCGTGGGGTCGAAGACCATCCGTGCCAAAGAGTTGGTGGCGACCACGCGGACGAGACCGGCGAGCGTGGACGCCGCGTCCTGCCGCTTGCCCACCTCGCTCCTGGCCATCTCCTCGAGGACTTCCAGCACGCGGTGCATGGACGGGGTGTCACTGGCGGCGGCCTGCTCGACGGCGTGGTGAAGGACCTCCCCGTTGGTGCTCATCGGGCCGATCCCCAGCTGCAGAGTGAGGTAGGACAGGGCGTAGTGACGCCCCTCAGGCCCGTCGAACATCCGCAGCGGGTCGATGGACACCTCGGCTTGGGCGGCGTCGATGATCTGCACGCGCCCCTTGGCCGCGGTGCGGGCAAAGTTGGCCCACTCGCGTACGGGGGTGCGGTCGATGCAGATGGCGCAGCCGCCGCGCGCCCACACCGCTTCCGAGATCAGCTTCTGCAGGACGCTCTTGCCCGCCCCGAGGTCCCCGACGATGCCCATAGACGCGGACGCGTCCACCTTGGGCGCATCCGCCACGTTGATCATGACGGGGCGGGTGGTGCCGCTGTCCAGGTCGATACCGAGGAACATCCCATTCGGGTCGCCGACCTCGGAGGCGGTGAAGGCCCCGCCGAGCGCCCAGTCTTCGGAGACCTGGTGCTGGGTGAACTCCCGCACGACACCCGGCCGTACGGTCCCGGGCAGGCCGAGCATGAACAGGACCTCCTGCAGGCCGGCCGGGCGCACGGCCCGGTAGTCGGCGCCACCCAGCAGCGCCGCCAGGGCGCGGGCCCTCGCGTCGCACACGGCGGCGGTCGGCCCCCACACCGTCAGCACGGTCACGGACTGCACCTCGACCTCCACACTGGTCCGCGACAGGCGGGCGTCCAGCTCGCCCAGATCACGGGCGGCCTCGGTGAGCGAGGTGGGCGTGCCGGTGGGGCGGGTGTCGTACTGGTCGGCCTGGTCGATGAGTTCGTTCTTCTTGCGCCGTACTTGGTCGCGGGCTTTCTCCGCCGGGACGAGGGTGAGGTCGCTGGTGTAGTCGACGGGGAAGTCGAGCGTTTCCAGCTGGGCGAAGAGGTCGGCGGCGTCCTGACTGACCGCGGGCGGGCACTCGGCCAGAGCAAGCTGCGCCTGATAGCCGGTGCCGGTGTCGGATTCGATCTGCAGCCAGCGCCGTCCGAGCGGCGAGCCGGTGTTCACCCGCCACCAGGTCTTCCGCCCGGAGCGCGTGATCCGGTCGGAGCTCTTGAGGTCACGGGTGTCGTCGAGGTCGGGGTCGATGCCGCCTTCCTGCAGGCGTACTTGGCCGAGGTCGGCGTAGCTGGGGGAGTGCAGCACGCCGTCACGCAGTTGCCCGCCGTACAGCTCGCTGGATTCGGCTTGTGTCAGCAGCGGCTCGGCCAGGCCGCGGTGCAACGCGTGCTGGATCATCCACACGACTTCCGCCGGGCGGGCCGGGCGGAAGGCGATGCCGCCGGCGAGTGCGGCCTCCACCCGGGAGGCCTGCTCGCGGTAGGCGGTCACCTCCCGTTGCGCCACTGGCGCCGGGCGCATGCCGAGCGTGGGAGACATCTCCGCCCACGCCGCGCCGAGGGTGGCCGATAGTTGAAGGCCGCCTGTCTCGGGTTGGAGCGGCACCGCGAGCCACAGGGTGCGGTGGTGCATCTCCTGGTCGTCCAGCAGATCCAGGGTGGCTTCGACGTTCTCCACCCAGGGGTGCGGGCCGTCGTCCGGTGCCGTGTCGGCCGGCTCGATGCCCTCGATCATCTTGAGGGCGATCTCGCCCGGGTCGACCTGCGCGCACAGCCCGAACAGCCGCGGCGCCCCGGACAGCGACCGCACCAAGTGTGTGATCTTGGCGAGCTGTTCGTCACGGACCGCAGCGGGCACATAGGTGCCCTGCACGGCCTCCTCGTGCTGCCCTTGTGCGTTCGGGCCCGGGTGCAGGCGGTAGAGGGCCCAGACGCTGCCGTGCGTCGACCACACCAGGTGCCCGGCGATGTGACGGATCGGAACTTTCACCGCACACCCCCGCCCTGCTCAGCCAGCGCGAGCAGCTGCTGAACCCCCGAAACCGGCCCCACCGGCACCGCGGGAGCAGTCGGCTCCCTGTGCTGGTGCGTGGCCGAACGGCTGGGGTCTGGTTTCGAGTGGGGGGCTCGGTCGGTGCGCGGCTGCACCGTAGGGGACGGTGTCGCTGCCACGGCGGGGACGGGCGCGTCCTCGATGGTGAAGCCGCCGGTCAGGGGGTGGGGTGCGTGGTCGCGGGCGGCGCGGCCGCCGATCCGGCCGCCGCGGGGTTGCCGGAGGAGCAGAAGCCAGCCCAGTGCTGCCTGCAGCGGGGCACGGCCGGCGATCTTCGGACGGCGGACGGCCCAGATCGAGAGCAGCCAGGCCGCGATCGGGATCGGTCCCATCCAGGACCACCAGCTGATGGTTTTGATGAGGAGGAAGCCGCCTGCGACGGCGACCGCGATCTGGGCGGGTGTGTAGGGGCCGAGTGGGATTTTCCAGTCGGCGACTTTGCCGAGCACCCACGGATGCCGGCGGGCGGTGGTGTAGAACCGGCTCATCCGGCCCGCGGTGGTCGTGGCGCTCACAGCCGGCCTCCGGCACCGGTGGGGTGTTCTCGTGCGACGGGGGCAGAGCCGTGCACGGTGCCGGGGTTGGCGGGTGCGCCCTTGGCGGGGTTTTTGATCTCGTCTTCGAACATGGTGGCGAGGCTGTCGCGGGAGTTGTAGAGCCCCAGCGCGATGATCATCAGGAGCAGGGCGCCGATGCCTGCCTTGAGCGAGAACTTCTGGATCATGATGGCGACGACGAGGACGAGCAGACCGGCCTGGAGACCCTTGGTTGCCCAGTCCTTGAGCATGGTGATCCAGCTGTCGCCGAGGTCGTCCAGCTGCCCGGCGAGGACCATGCTGTTCACCGTGTTGACTGTGTTCACCGGGCATCCCCGTTCTGGGTTGTTCCGGACTCAAGTGCTGTGACGTCCCAGCGTCCCGAGCGGGCTGTGAGGGTGAGCTGGTACGCCAGTGGCCATCGCCCGCCGGTGTCGCGGGCTTGCACCTGTGCGAGGACACGGACCTTCGTGCCGTCGTCCGGCACGCGTTCGGCGGCCGCGGCCTCCTCGACGGCCCACACCTGCTGCACGGTGAGGGCCGTGTAGGGGGCGGGGGAGAGGGGCGGCAGGCTCAGGCCGGGGGCGAGGTAGCGGTCCACTTCTGCGGCACCGGTCAGGTAGGCGGCGAGGAACTCCCCGACCGCGGCCGATAGTTCACCCTGCGGGACTCTCACCCCGTACGACGTCTTCGGCACCTCGGCGCGGGTGGGGCCGGCCACCACGGCGGGCGCGCCGGTCACGGTGAACGAGGTGCCCGCGCGATCGGCGGCCACCGGCACCGCGTAGTAGCGCACCGCTGTGTCGTTGTATTGCGCAGCCACTGTCACCGACCATGCGCCGTGCGCGCGTTGCGCGCTGCGCACCGCCGTCACAAGCTGCGGCGCCGGTTCCGCATCCGCAGCCGGGTCGGGCAGTTCGACGTCCGGCGCCATCGACTGCACAAGTCGCGCCTGCGCACTGGTGGCGTCATCCGTGCTGCTGCGCAGCCACGCGTGGACGAACAGCTGCGCATAGCCGGCCGGGTCGGCGGCTACCCCTGTGGTGCCCACGGTGGTGGGCGTGGCCGGGGTGGCCGCCTCGACCGTGGCCGGGGTGGAGGCGGTGGCGACGGCGACGGATAGAGCGAGGGGGCCGGCTGCGATGGCGGTCCAGACGGCCAGGCGGGACAGGCGTACGCGGCGCCGCATGGCCTCCAGCCGGGCGCCTGCCGCCGTCGGGGCGGCGGCCTCGCGTTCCGCGGGCTGCTTGCCAGTGGACATGGTCGAACTCCCAGGTCAGTACGGATGTTTCTGACCTTGAGGAAACCCGTGGGCCCCGACCCGACCACCGACCACGAAGGCCCGACCACGGTCACGATGGGGACACGAAGTCCGTGGTCGGGCCCGTGGTCGCCCCGACCACAGGCCCGACCACGGGCCGGCCGCGCGTGGGAACCGGCGCATCCTGGCCGCCCCAAGTCGCGCGGCCGACGACCGTGGTGAGGCCTTCCTGCCGCACGGCCGCCGCACCCGCACACCAGTGGGCAGACGGTCGCCGCCGTGGGCTGCGGCAGAGTCTGCGCAGTGCGGCACCCGAACCTGCGCATGAAAAGACAGGGAGGCCTCGCCGGACTGCGCAACCGCTCAGCACGATCCGATTGCGCACGATGCCCGGCCGGTTGCGCAGCCGCGTTGCGCAGCCTGGTTGCGCAATGGCCCGCCCGGCGCTGCGCAGTCGGGCGGCGCACCCCGCACAGGCGCCGGCTGAAGGCCCGTGGTCGGGCCGACCACAGGCCCGACCAGGGGCCGGCCGCGCGTGGGGACCGGTGCATCCTGGCCGCCACAGGGTCTGTGGCCGAGGCGCGTGGTGAGGCCTTCTTGCTGCACGGTCGCCGCACCCGCACACCAGTGGGCAGGTGGTCGCCGCCGTGGGCTGCGGCAGGGCCTGCGCAGTGCGGCACCCGAACCTGCGCACAAAAAAGACAGGGAAGCCCCGGGCGGACTGCGCAACCGCTCAGCATCAGCCGACTGCGCATGATGTCGGGCCGGTTGCGCAGCCGCGTTGCGCAACTGCCCCCCCGGGGGCTGCGCAGTCGGGTGGCGCACCCCGCACAGGCGCCGGCTGAGGGTGCGTGGTCGGGCCGACCATGGGCCCGACCATGGCAGCTGGGCGGCTGGGTTGCCGGATCGTGAGGGTTGGTCGGGGTTGGTGGCCGCCGCTCTGGCACGAGTGGTTCAGGAAGCCTGGGGCGGAGTGCGCAACCGTTTGGCACCAGCCGACTGCGCATGATGCCCGAGCCGGTTGCGCAGCCTGGTTGCGCAACGGCCCGCCCGGGGCTGCGCAGGCGGGCGGCGCACCCCGCGCAAGGCTTCGGCTGACGGTGCGTGGTCGCCCCGACCATGAGCCCGACCACGGCAGCTCGGCGGGCTGTGTTGCTGGATTGTGAGGGTTGGTCGGGGTTGGTGGGCGCCGCTGTGGTCGGGGTCGGTGGGTGGGCTGACGGCGGGGAACATGTGCATGCTTCCGCGCGCGGGAGCACCGGCCGCCCGACCTGGGTGGGCCGGGCGCGTTGCCGTGGCCGCCGTGCGTGGCGGGTGTAGGGGCGGTGGTGGGCTGCTTCGGGGCGGGGATCCGCCGGGGTGTGGTGGCGGGCGACCGGTTGACCCAGGTCGCGAACGCGCTGTTCCGTGTCCCCCGGTTGTCGTTCAGAGCGAAGGGGATTTCCGGGTACGTCTCGACGCGTGCCGACGGCTGGGGGGTGACGGTCGACGGTCTTGTCCGCCTGGGCTCTGACGGCGGGGAAGCGGTCCGTACCCGGCGGCTGCTTCTTCGCGGTTTGTGCGGGTCACTGGTCGGGCGGGCCGAGGATTAAGTGGCTGGCGGTGGTGGCGGACTGCTGGGGGTTCTTGGCCCCGGTGATGCACACCTCGATGTACCGGGTGCCACTGGATTCATGGCGGGCCCGCACGGTGACCAGGCCGTGCGCGGTGTGCGGGACGATCGCCACCACTCCGTTGCGGGCCAGCACTTCGGCCGTCACGCCGGTGCGCTCGGCGTCCGGCCCTGGGCCGGCGACCCGGTCCAGTACCTGCACCCGGCGCCCTTCGGCGGTCAGCCGCTCGGCCATCGCGTAGGCGGCGGCCCGCCGGTCGGCCAGCGTTCGCCCTGTCACCCACACCGTTGCGCCGGCGCACGTGCAGCGGCATGTGACGTCCTTCAACATCGGTACCCCCAGGTGCGGGTGATGTCGCGCAGTGCCTCGGGTACCTGTTCCGGGGCAGGCAGGGGCCGCGCCTTCTGGACCTTCCCGGACTTGATGTTCTCGCTCCAGTCACCGATGAACGGCACGAACGGGCCGTGATCGCTCTTGCGGTATGCGAGCATCTTCGGCGTCCACGGCACGCCGAGGTAGGTGCAGACCTTGCGCGTGACGTCGGCCGGCTTCTCGGTCAAGTCCTCGTAGCGGACCGTGAGTCCTGCCAGCTGGCCCCGGGCCGCTTCCACCGCGTCGACATACATGCGTACCTCCCGCACAGTCGCGGCCAGGTCGCGGTCCGGGCGGTTGTTGATCAGGGAGCTGACCATGGACGCCGGGTGGCGCAACAGGAAGATGTAGCGGGCCTTGGGCCAGCCCTCGTGCAGCCGCTCCCATACGCCCGCGTTGCCAGGGGTCTTGTCGACAATGATCTGTTTGCCGCTGAGTACGAGTTCGCGGTGCAGGATGCGGTCCCACAGCAGGTACTCCAACTCGCTCTGGTCGAGACCGAGTTCGGTCATCGCCTTCTTGGTGTACGGCTTGGTGAGGTCCACGGAGAGGGTGCGCAGGTGCATCTCGTGCGGAGCGCGGATCTGGGGATGGCTGTTGAGCAGCACCCGCAGCAGCGTGGAGCCGGAGCGTATGGAGGAGATGACGAACACCGGGTCCGGTACGAGGCGCCCGGCTGATCTCGGCGCGGGCGGCGGCTCGGCCAGTCTCCGCAGGCGGCTCCTCATCCCGCGCGCCACGCGGCGTACGTGCGTACCTGCCACGACCATCACTGTGCCTCCCTGCCCCTCGGCGTGCGGAACCTGAACCTCCTGTTGAGGGCTTGACCATGCTGTGGCCATTTCCTGGGTTCAGCATGGGCTGCGCATGAGATTCCGGTGAGAGAAGCCCCCGGTGGGGGTTGGCTGCAAGGCGGGAACAGGGGCTGGCACCCGCCGGCGCATCCTGGCCCCCACCAGCCCGCGGCCGACGACCGTGGTGAGGCCTTCCTGCCGCACGGCCGCCTGACCCATACACCAGTGCGCAGACGCTCGCCGCCGTGGGCTGCGGCAGGGCCTGCGCAGTGCGGCACCCGAACCTGCGCACGAAAAGACAGGGAAGCCTCGCCGGACTGCGCAACCGCTCAGCACGATCCGATCGCGCACGATGCCGGGCCGGTTGCGCAGCCGCGTTGCGCAACGGGCCGCCCGGGGCTGCGCAGTCGGGTGGCGCGTCCCGCGCAGGTGCCGGCTGACGGTGCGTGGTCGGGCCGACCACGGGCCCGACCATGGGCCGGCCGCGGGTGGGAGCCGGGGCATCCTGGCCGTCACAGGGCCTGCGGCCGGCGACCGCGGTGAGGCCTTCCTGCCGCACGGCCGCCGAACCCGCGCACCGGTGCGCAGGCGGTCGCCACCCCGCATACGAGTGGGCAGACGCTCGCCGCCGTGGGCTGCGGCCGAGTCTGCGCAGTGCGGTACCCGAACCTGCGCACGAAAAGACAGGGAAGCCCCGGGCGGACTGCGCAACTGCTCAGCACGACCCGATTGCGCACGATGCGCGGCCGGTTGCGCGGCCGTGTTGCGCAACGGCCCGCGCGGCGGTGCGCGGTCGTGTTGCGCAACTGCCGTGCGGGGCTGCGCAGTCGGGCGGCGCACCCCGCACAGGCGCCGGCTGAAGGCGCGTGGTCGGGCCGACCACGGGCCCGACCATGGCAGCTAGACGGCTGTGTTGCGGGATTGTGATGGTTGGTCGGGGTTGGTGGCCGCTGCTGTGGTCGGGGTCGGCGGGTGAGCTGACGGCATGGAGCACCTGCACGTTTCCACGTCCGGGAGTACCGGCCGCCCGACCTGGGTGGGCCGGGTGTGTTGCCGTGGCCGCGGTGCGGTGGCGGGGCCGGGGGCACGGTGGTGAGCCGTTTCGGGGTGGGGATCCGCCGGGGTGTGATGGCGGCGGATCAGTTCACCCAGATCGCGAACGCGCTGTTCCGGGACAGCCGTCTCAGCTTCAGGGCGAAGGGGATTTTCGGGTACGTCTCGACGCACGCTGACGGCTGGCAGGTGACGATCGCCGACCTGGTCCGTCTGGGTCCGGATGGACGGGAAGCGGTCCGTGCTGGGCTGCGGGAGTTGGAGGCGCACGGCTATCTGGTCCGTGAGCGGCTGCGCCGCGCGGACGGGACCCTCGGTGAGGTCGTCTACTGCATCACCGACCGCCCGGCCGCCTGGGACATGACGCGGATCGAAGCCGACTCGGTGATCGCGTCGCCGCAGGCTCAGCATGCCGGCGGGTTCGGGGCGGGGATCCGTAGGGGTGTGATGGCGGGCGACCGGTTCACTCAGGTCGCCAACGGCCTGTTCCGTGCCGCCGGGTTGTCGTTCAAGGCCAAGGGATTGTTCGGGTTGCTCTCCACGCACAGGGAGGGCTGGCGGATGACGGTCACCGGCATCGCCCGCCGGGGCCGTGAGGGTGAGTCAGCCATCAGGAGCGGGCTGAAGGAGCTGGAGCAGCAGGGCTTTCTCGTGCGGGGGCGCGAGCGCGGCGAGGACGGCACCCTGGGTGCGGCCGCCTACGTCATCACCGACCTGCCCGCCCTGCACAACAGCAGGTCACGGCCAGAGTCGGGTTTTCCACCGGTGGATGACCCTACGTCGGCTGACCGGCCCCGTAAGAACACCAGCACAAAGAAGACCACCCAGCAGGACACCAGAGCCCTCCCTCCCCGCGCCCGCGCACCGCGGCCGCGCGGCGAGGCGCCGCCGGCACCACGGACAACACCGCCCGCGCCCGCCGGCCTTGAACCAGGGGTCCTTGAGCCAGGGGTGCGGCTGCTGTTGGCGATCGGCGCCCAGCATCCCGGGCTGCTGCTGACCGGGCAGGTCCTTGCCGGGCAGGGGCGCATCGTCACCGCGATGCTGGATGCCGGCTGGACGCGTGAGCAGCTTCTGCACGTCATCAGCGACCGCCCGCTGCCGAGCCCGGTGCGCACCACGGTCGGCGCGATCATCGCCGCCCGCCTGCGAGCCGCCCAGGCCTACCCGCCGCCCGCGACCGTGGCCGGCCACCATCCCACGCCCGCGGGGCAGGACCCGTCACCGCGCTCAGGCACTTCCTCGGCCGCGCGCACGGTGAGCGAGGCCCTGACCTACCGGGCCCTTACCGAATGCGCCGGTTGCGGCGTACCCGGCACCGCTCCCGGCGAGGACCTGTGCCCGGCGTGCCTGGGCTGGCCGCCCTGCCGCACCTGCCCGGGTCCGACCCCCCGACGTGCCCGCCCCGATGGTGACGGCCGCTGCACCACGTGCGCCTGCGCGTTCATCGACCACCTGGAAGGAAGCACCCCGTGACACAGACGCCCCGCACACCGCCGCCGGCCGCGGCCGCACACCACGAGCGCCCCTTCGCCGGCGATGCGGGCCGGTGGGAAAGGAAGAGCCGTCGCGCTCTGCGCACCGGGCATGTCCGCGGCCACTCCTGTACGGCCTCCTGCGAACTCGTCCTCGTCCATGAACGCACCGTGTGGGGGTGGCTCGCCTGGACCGTCCCCGGCGACGGCAGCCGGCCCGACATCCCCCACCGGATCGGCGTGCTCACCCCGGGAGCGAACCGCGCCCAGCGGTTGGCCGTGCGCTGGCTGACCCGGCGCCCCGCCAGGCACCTTCCCGCGGGCACCGTCCCCGGATCCCTGCGCCTGTCGGCCGCGGCCATCGCCCTCATCAGTGTGACGGCCGGCCTGTTCGCCCTCAGCCGCGGCGTCCCGTTGAGTGTCACGGTGCCCGCGGTGCTGCTGGCCCCGCTGCTCACGCAGTACCTGCCCGGCCAGTTCGACGCCCGGGCCCGCGAGTACGTCCGCATCGCCGAAGGCGACGGTCCGTGCCGCTACCTGCAGCGACTCGCCGCCCTGCACACCGGCATCCTTCAGGCCGCCGCCGGCAGCGACCGCTACGAGGTGCGCCGCTCGGCTGAGATCGGCCACCACCTGCTGTGGGACGCAGCCGACCTCCTCCAGGACCAGGACACCCGCACGGCCTTGCCTCGCCTCATCGACAGGGAACGGCTGATGGTCCAGCTCGCCGGCCAAGTAGCCCAGCTCCTCCAGCGCACCCGCACCCACGCGGCCACCGGCGAGGCCGGTCAGCCCCGCCGGAGCTTCGCTCCAGGGGGCCCGCTCCCGCCCGGCTTCGCACCAGCGGCACCGCCAACACGGTCGCCCACGCCCGCCACTTCATTACTGAAGGGACACCGACCCATGATCCAGACTCAGCGCGACGACGAAGCCGGCTCCACGGAGGTCTACCTGCTGTTCGCGCACGAGCCCTACTACCCCGACGCGGGAACCCAGGAGATCAACACCACCGTGGTCACCGCCGCTTCCCTGCTCCACCCCCACGTCCTGCAGCCCGACGGCGCCCGCATCCACGACCGCCTCACCAAGGACCGCACACCGGGCGAGATCATCCCGCTGTCCACCCTCACCCATGAACTGGACGGCGGCGCCGGCTGGCCGTGGGTCGGCGACTGGGAGACGGTCACCACCGACCTCCTCCAGCTCGTCCGGCACGGGGAGTGCGACGCCCTGAGCCTCGGCCTGCCCGAGATCGCCCGCGCCCTCCTCTGCGCCGGCCCGGACACTCATGTGTGCGCTTTCGACGCCGCAGGCGGCCAGGACACCACCTACGGACCGCAGGAGCGCGCCGCCGTCCTGACCAAGATCGACATGTTCCTGACCTCCCTGGTCGCCGAGCGGGCCTTCTGGCCGGGCGACGGGCTCCTGGCGCCGCTCTCTCGCCGGGTGTGAGGCGCCCACCAAGGTTGGTTGTGCGGATCCGCACCGCGCGTTGTCCAGGCGGATCTGGAGCGCCTGCTGCACCGGTTCGTTCACCAGAACACCTGCGCGCCGGCGGCCGCCACAGGGACGAGGGCATCGCACGATCACCGCGGGCGGAGCATTTGGGTGCCTCGAGCGCGCGGCCAGTCTGGCTGTCGGTGGGGCAGGGTGTGACTGTTCTGTGTCAGGAGTGCCGAGACCGCAAGGGCACGCCCCGTCCGGGTGCGGTGAGCGGACTCGGTCCGTCTTTCGGCATCCTTGGACGGCTGGCTGCTGCGGCTGCCGGCTGAGGTGGGCGGGCCGCATGGCAGGGCGCACGAAAACTGCTGGGTGCCGGACACCTGACGCGCAGGCTTCAGGAAGGCGGCCGCTGGCCGGATCCCCTGCGGAGGTCGGAGGTGTGGCGGCGGGTGGGGGGTTGGGTCAGTCTCGATCATTCCTCCCGGGCGGGTTCAGCTCGGCGTAGGAGATCCGGGCGGCGAGCAGATGCGGGTGGTCGCGGGCCAGGTGGGATGCCATGTCCGGCACAAGAGCGGACAGGAGCGCGTGGGCTCCTTCCCGGTCGCCGGATTGCGCCAGGGCAAGGGCGAGTTGGTGTCGGGTGGTCAGCGTGTGCGGGTGGCTGAGCCCCAGGGTGGCCTTGCGGTCGTCGGCGATGTCGGCCAGTTCGCGGGCGGCGCGTTGCCAGTCGCCGGCTTCTCCACGGAACTGGGCGAGGGCTGAGCGGACGGCAAGAGTGTGCGGGTCGCGGGCTCCGAGGATCGTCCGGGAGTCGGTGAGCAGGTCCTGTAATGCTGCGATGGCCGGGTCGAGTTGGCCATCCTTGCCCTGGAACCAGGCCATGCTACGGCGGGTCGCCAGGGTCTGGCGGTGGTCGGCGCCCAGGACGCGCTGGCGGTCCGCCACGAGGGTTTTGAGCTGCGCGAGCGCTGCTGAGGGGTAGCCGGCCTCGCCGGTGTAGTAGGCGGCTTCGTGGCGGGCGGCCAGGGTGTCGGGGTGGCTGGCTCCGAGTGTGCGGGTCAGTTCACGGACGAGGTCGTTGAACGCGCGTGCTGATGCTGCGTAGTCCCCGGCGACACCCTGGAAGTGGGCCAGCTGGCGGCGCACGGACAGGGGAGCTGTTCGGCCTCTGGCCTGGGCCTGCAACAAGCTGATCGCCCGTCGCGGGTGTCCCGAATCCCCGATCACCAGGGCCAGCGCGAAGTCCGCGCCCGGGACGTGATCCTGCCGGGCCCGGTTCAAGGCGACGAGCGCGTGCTGCAGCCGGAGTTCGCCGTGTGCGACGAGCCCGAGGTCGTAGGCCTCGTCGCCGTGGACCAACGGCAGCAGTGTCTCCCACAGGTGATCAGGGACGGGCTCCAGGCCGTCGCTGCCCAGCAGGTAGTCGAAACAGGTCAGCCCTGCCGTGTCAGCCGACCTCGACAGCAGGCTGCTGGTGGCGCGAACGGTCCGGCACGCCCAGTCCTCGGCTTCCTCGAAAGACTCGGGCCGCAGGCACGCGCCACCGCGTGCCGTCAGATAGGCCTCGTGGGCCTGACGCACCCATTGCACCGGCACCGCTCTGCGCAGACCGGCGCGCCGGCAGTCCACCACCGCGGTGACCACAGCAGCCCCACGCGGATGGGCACCGCAGGCCCATGCGTTTCTCCAGAGGTCCACCAACTCGGGCCCGCAGGACAGCGACTCGGCTATCCCGAACCGGTCACAGGCCTGCAAGGCTGCGCCGATGCGCCTGCTCGGGGCAAGACCCCGGGTGCGTCGCAGCTCGGCCGGCGACCATAATCGTTCCACCCGAACGAGGGTGGCCCGGGCGATGACGGCACGCTCAGCACGCCACAGATCCCGGTCGGCGCCGGTCAGCCGACTTCCCTCATGGGTCTCGTAGCGCCGGTACTCCTCGCTGCGGATCGTGCCGACGAGCACCGCGGGGTGCGGCTGCCTGAGCAGATGATGGACGTGTGACACCGTCAGGCCCTCTGGACCCAGGTAGTTCTCCAGATCGTCCAGCCACAGCACGCTCGGTGCGCACGCGCGGGCCGCCTCCATCGCGACCGACACGCACGACCGGGCGAAGGGACGCACCCACGCGTGATCCGGAAGTGTCCTGCGTACCGCCTCATAAGCAGTACGCGACTTGCCCGCAGCGGATTCTCCGACCAGCAGGACGAACCCGCCGCGCCGCAGGAGGCCGGCCAGCTCCCCATCGACATCACGCTCGACGTAGGGCGTCTGGGACCAACTGTCCCGGCCTGTAGGCTGCGCCACCCAATCGGCAGGATCGTCGGCTTCCCGCACACGAGGCACCCGGCCCGGGCGCGCCCCGGCCAGGTTCTGCGGCCATTGCTCCTGGGACCTGACCTGCTCGACGACGATGCCCACCACAGCGGTCAACGCGGCACCGAGGCCCACGGCAACGGCAGCCGTCGTCCAGACCCGTACCACCGACAAGATCACCGCTACGGCCCCGGCTGCGAACGCCGTCACATACAGCAGCCGCCACCCCCCGGGCCGTCGTAGCCCGCCCGAGCGGTACGCACCCCTCCGCCTCGCCATTGCACCCCCTGCTGCATGACCCTGCGGCGCCGCCCCGGCCCCCGCTTCCACCGTGCCCGATGAAATGCACTCGGTGAAGCGTCCGCCCGGCTCCTGTCGCACCAGCAGGCACCTGCTGATGTCGCATGGCGCCGGGTGCCCGACCCGCCTTTACGGACTCGGGCCCGCCCCGTCCAGCTGCGCCGCCCCCGGCTCGCGGCAGCCGCCTCCTCGTGTGCCAGGGAGCCGGCCGGGCGCACAGTTCGTTCATGGCTGTGCAGGTGCGCGGACGGTTGGGGCGGCAGTGCACTCTGTGTGCCGTCACGTCCGAACCTGTCTGCGTCGTTGCCCCCGTTATCTTCTTGGCGGTCCTGCAAGAGGGCTGCTGGCCTCCGGGCCCGGCATGACTGGTCCCCCCTGTCGAAACGATGACCTGGGGGGTG